>JBJTVM010000040.1:0-8767 GCA_046081205.1 Pseudanabaena sp.
TGCCCTGCCGCGCGAAGCGCGGCAAAAATGGCTATATCGAATTCACGTTAAAGTAGTCCGAAAACCGAAAAGAGGAGGAGCGGCGCTTTGCGCCGCTACTCATCTTTTCAAATTATTTTGCCTAAAATTACTAAACTCTGATCTTTCCCATCTAGTTCGGCAACTTTAGGCAAAAATCCCCATTCTGTAAATCCAAAATTTTCAAATAACTTGCGACTAGTAGCATTGTGTGCGAACACAAAGCCAATGAGCTTTGTAATATCGAGACTGGGGCATTGGGCGATCGCATGACCAAGTAATTTTTTGCCAATACCCTTGCCCTGATATTTTGGAGCTATGTAAATGCTGACTTCGGCGGTTCTATGGTAAGCGGGGCGACCATAGAACATCTGTAAACTGAGCCAACCCAAAATCTGCTCGTTTTGATCGCTTTGTATATCGTGACTACCAATTGCCATTAACCAGACAGGATAGCGATCGCCATGCGATCGAAACCAAGCACGACGACTCTCAACAGAGATAGGTTCAAGATCGGCAGTGGCAAGGCGACTGGGAATAGCAGCATTATAAATCTCAATAATTGCGGGTAAATCGGTCTCTACTGCCAACCGAATTTGCATAAAACACATACTCCCTAATGGTTTTGCCAAAACCGTTTTGTGTGGGGCGACTTTACTGCATCACACAAAATTGTGTCATTAAAAAATATACATTACCGCAATTTGCAACCAGTTAAAATACATCATTTTTGTTAAAAGCATTACCTATAGCAACATAAGAGATAGCTAGAACAAATCAAAAACCAAAAGATGAGTGGCGACGCTTTGCGCTGCCACTCATCTTTTGCATTGCGCTATCTGCAATTCTCATTATGAAACCGATTTTGGTGTTTCTAGCGCCTTCGGTGCTGGAAACACCAAAATCAGTTTTTTGAAAGCTCGCCAACGGCGGGCTTTCAAAAAATCGATTTGTATAATGAGAATTGCTGTTGCGCTATAGTGCCGCTTTTAATTTTGGGGTTTTAGTTTATGATTGGAGAGATCGTTATCTCCTCTTTATGGAATTATTTGCTGGCTTACTTACGACGGTTTTAGGTTTAGCAGGCTCACCAGGAATTGCAATTGATAAAATTGCAGCAGATTTTTTGCGTGGGCAAATTGTACGAGCTGATGTCTTAGAAGTTCGCGTTGATAACGCTCCTAACTATCAAATTCTTTTAGGCAACGTCGATCGCATCCGAGTAGCAGGTCGTGGTGTTTACATCTTAGAATTTCTACGCATTGATCAGATTGACCTAGAAACCGATCCGATTAGCATTGATCCCAACGTGTTGCAATCGGGCAAAGTTATTTTGCGTCGTCCATTACAAGCGGCTGTGCGCGTCGTCATGCGCTCTGAAGATATTAATACCGCCCTGCGATCGCCTAATGTGCAAACTTCCTTTAAAAACCTCAGTATTGACATTACAGCCAGTAATAAAAATCCCGAAATATTGGATTTGATCGATCCTGAAATAACTTTTTTAGAAGGCGATCGCCTTCGCCTTACTGCTTCATTACAGGCAAAACCAACTCCTTCTAAGCCTAATCCCAGTAAACTGGATGTCTCTATAAATGCAGAACTAAAAACTATTGGTGGTACAAAACTACAGATTATTAATCCTAAAATTGAACTGTCAGGCACGCCAGTACCTGAGCGAATTGCTAAAGCTTTTACCGATGGATTGAATAAAGTTCTAGATTTGCGCCAGTTGGAGAGTAAGGGCATTACAGCACGAGTGATCAGACTAGAAATTACGGAAGGGAAAATGCAAGTCATTGGTTTTGCCAAAATGGATGCTCTGCCCGAACAATAGTTGCTGATCAAACCCTAGAGAAGTTTTAAAAAGCATATTAAGCAAGCTTTTGAAAACTTCTCTTTACTACATAACATCTAGATAGACTGTATGAGTCAATGCCTCAACCCTAACTGCAATTATCAAAATCCCGATCCTACTCTGATTTTTTGTAGTCAATGTGGGTCAAAACTGAAGATTGGCGATCGCTATCGAGCGATCGCTATTCTCGGTCAAGGTGGATTTGGCAAAGCTTTTATGGGCATAGATGAAGCACTTCCTTCCCATCCACACTGTGTGATCAAACAGTTCTTTCCTGCCGATCTTAGTAGTGCAGCGAAGGCTGCCGAGTTATTTCAACAAGAAGCAATTCGCCTTGATGATTTGGGGAAAAATCCGCAAATACCAACATTATTTGCCCATCTAGAACATGATGGTCGCCAATATCTGATTCAAGAATTTATAGATGGGCAGGATCTGTTAAAGGAACTGCAAGAGCAAGGTGCTTTTAGTGAAGCCAAGATTCGGATGTTGCTGGAAGATTTACTACCAGTTCTGCAATTTATTCATGAACGCAATGTAATCCATCGCGACATCAAGCCTGAAAATATTATCCGTCGGCGATCGCCAAGTATCTCTGGTTCTTTATCTGGTTCTACGGTAGCTGGGAGTCATGTGTTAGTTGATTTTGGGGCAGCCAAATTTGTGACATCGGCAGCATTAATGCAAACAGGAACTCGGATTGGAAGTGCCATATATGTTGCACCCGAACAAGTGCGAGGGAAAGCCATTTTTGCCAGTGATATCTATAGTTTGGGAGTGACCTGCATTCATCTGCTCACCTGTGCCTCACCTTTCGAGTTAATGGATATGGATGGATCATGGATATGGCGCGATTTTTTAGAAAATACTTCTGTTAGTCCTGCTCTTGGTCAGATTCTCGATCGGATGATTGCAGTGGCTCCCAGTCAGCGCTATCAGACAGCTCAAGCAGTTTTAAATGATCTTAAAAATTTAACTTCTTCTTCTCCTCAAGCCTCTACTCCAAGATTTCAAAGATCAAATTATGCCAAAGCATCTGCTAAAACTAAAATTACGCCAATCTCCACCCCCAAAGCTCAACCAACTCAGGCGATCGCGCCGCCGTTATCACAATTTTCCTTTGAGACAGCGATCATTACAGTACATCGTTTGGGGATTGGCAAACTTACTAAACATCAATTGCAAATTAGTACAAGACAGAAAACAGGAAGAATCTATATTGAGACGCTAGGTCATGTCCAAGGTAAACCGATAGGCTTAGAGATGATATTCATTCCCGCAGGTAAATTTCAAATTGGTTCACCAGTTAATGAAGTAGAACGTAGCGATGAAGAAACCCCCCGCCATATTGTAAATATTCCTGCTTTCTTTATGTCACGCTTTCCCATTACTCAGAGACAATGGAAAGTATTAATGGATAATAATCCTGCGATGTTTATTGGGAAAAGCGATCGCCCCGTGGAGATGGTGTCATGGGAGGATACTCAAGCCTTTTGTCAGAAATTAGTGGAGAGAACTGGGAAACCCTATCGATTACCGAGCGAATCGGAATGGGAATATGCTTGTCGAGCTGGAACATTAACAGCTTTTGGCTTTGGCGAAACGATCGCTGCTAATTTGGCTAATTACAATGGGGCAAGTCCTTACAAATACGCGCCACAAGGACTTAGTAACTCGTCAACTACTGAAGTTGGTACTTATCCAGCCAATGCCTTTGGACTCCATGATATGCATGGCAATGTGTGGGAATGGTGCGCGGATTATTGGCATGATGACTATGACCTTTTGCCGAGGGACGGCTCGGCATGGACACAGGGGGGTGATCTCAGTTGTCGGGTAGTGCGTGGAGGCTCATGGCGCGATCCTGCCCATTATTGTCGCTCAGCAAAGCGTTTTAAAAATGCAACCAATCAAGGCGATCGCTACACAGGCTTTCGCGTTGCTGTTACTTTAATGTGAGTTCGACGGAGTAGATAAAAGCAAAAGAAAAGCTGAAACTAGGTTTGAAGAACTAAAAGCCTCAGCAATATGGATAATATCGTATCGCACTTGGATATCACGCAAATCTTCTGTGAAGTGGATGATTTCTCAATAATCATGGCTGTAGATGTCCTTTTTCTTTTTCATCTACTTTAACGTGAGTTCGATATAGCCATTTGCGGCGTGCGAAGCACGGCGCAAATGGCGAAAAATGGTAAGAATCGCTTAGCGATTCTTACCATTTTTCGATTTCGTCGAACTGACGTTACTTTAGGCAGTTTGTATTCCTTTTACTCTGCCTTTTTTCCTTTTTTAGTCTAAACTCCAGTCGATTAGAGAGCTTACTTTATTGACTAGATCTATGGTTGAGAATCCTTTAGTAAGATAATCAGTTGCACCAAGGCGACTTGTCTCCCGTGACCATTCTTCGGCAAGACGTGACGAAATCACCAGAATCGGCATATCGAATCCTGCTTGACGACAGCGATCAATCAGCGTTAATCCATCCATACGTGGCATCTCAATATCCGTAATTAGCAAAGCTGGTTGACTGTGACATTGTAGCCATTGCCAAGCCTCCATCCCATCCTCGCAGGTTGTAATTTCATAGCCCTGTGGCGACAAGCTACTCTCAATGCGGCGACGCATTAGCGCGGCATCATCTACTACTAAAATATGCCGATCGCTTGATATTTCAAGGAAAGAAGGCGTTGACTGAGAACTAGAAATAGTAAGGAGTTCAGTCCCTGATGAGAAGAAGGCTTCCACAAAGGAAAGCGCATCAATCACAGGAATCAGCTTCCCGTCAGGCATCAAACTCATCCCGATCAAACCAATTGGAGCAACTAGAGGCGTGGGAATTGGATTTACCAATAGATCACTCTGTCCAACTAAAGTATCAGCAATTAACCAAACGCCGCGATCATCCCGATTTGATTGTTTTGTTCGCACAGCGATCGCCGATGGTAAGAGGACGCGAGTTTCAGCTTGCCCTTGCCAATATTGATAGAGATCAATCGCTGGTATTTTCGCTTTCTCCTCTTGTACTTCAATGGTGTAATCAGAGCGATCGGTCTTTTGCCAGAGTAGGCTTTCAACGAGGGTAGTTGTGTAAATTTCGGAAGTGGGAACTGCAAAGGTGCGATCACCTGCTTGCAGGAGCATACAACGTACAAACAAGTGTGGTACAGGAATTTGAATCGTAAAAGCTGTACCTTTGCCAAGTTGAGAGATAAGGCTAAGTTTGCCATTCATGAGTGCGACTTGGCTTGCCACTACATCCATGCCTACACCCCGGCCAGAAATATCGCTAACGACTGTCGTAGAGGTAAAGCCCGATTGACATAGGACACTTAATAGTCGCTCATAAGTGCTGGTATTCGTCAGGGGTAATCCTTTGGATTGGGCAATTTGACTAACGAGATCGGGATCAATGCCCCTACCATCATCACGAATACTAAGGTCAAACACGCTACCACGTCGTTTTAGGGACATTTCGATTTTGCCCTGTAGCGGCTTGCCTAATTTTTCTCGTTCGGGCGCATCTTCGATGCCATGATCATAGGAATTACGCAATAAATGCAGTAATAAAGGCTCTAAGTTGCGAAGTGTGCCTGCATCAAGTTCCAGTAGTTCACCAATAATTGTAAATTGAACGACTTTGCCAACACGCGTCATTAAATCTCGTAAAATCCCTCTCGATCTAAAAGCAAGAGTTGAAAAGGGAACAAGGCGACTTTCTTCAATGGTTTGTTGGAGATTGCGTAAACTGCGGTCAAGAGTTTGGATGCTGTCGGCTGTGCGCCTTGCCGATTCACCAGTTTCTGAACCTAGTTCAATCAAGCGCAGACTAATTTCTAGTAAGCGGTTAATGGCAGCATATCCTTGACGATAGCGCTCAATTTTTAGTCCATCCTGCTCCCCTGATGCATCTAGTAATGCATAATCATCTTGAACTTCGCGTAATTGGGTAATGTATTGAACACTGTTTTGTGCGAGTGAGACTAGCGGCAATAGGTTCGAGTAAACCGATTGGTAAAATCCCTGTGTTGCACGAGTTGCCATTAAGGTTTCAACTAGATATTGCGACGATCGCTCTAGGCGATCAAGTGGCACAGGAATTTGAATGTCCGCCGTTGGCGAAACTGGTAAATTAGTTGTAGAAGGAACTTCATTTCCTGCGACTAAGGTTGGTTCTATGCTTACAGAAGGGGCTATTGCTTCTTGTTCAATCTCAAAAACTCCACCTTGACGAGCTCTTTCTTTGACCTTTTGCAGAAATGGCATCCATTCTGTGTGCCATTTCTCGCAATCTGGGTGATCGCATAGCTCACTTCCCTTTTGTAAAAATTCATGCCAAGTTGCTGCCAAGCTTATTTCTGTACCAATTTCTTGCAACTGGGCAATAGTTTGCTTAGCGATCTCACAAGCTTCTTGAGGAACCTCACCTGTGAGTGGTAAATCTTCGATCACCATTTCTAGCTCAAGCGTCACCAAATCAAACCCTTGATCAGCAAATTCCTGCTGAACTTGACGCATTTCATTCCATTCAGGTAGATATTTAGATTGGATGCGATCGCGTAGAGTTTGAATATAGTTAACTGCTGCTTCGGGATCGCTGAGTTCCCCCATCTGAACTGCACCGATTAGTAACTCACCAGCTTCAATCAAAGACTTCGCTAATTCGCCATCAGCTAAAGGTGGAGCAACATCTAGGTAACGCAGATCGGAAAGGACATCCTCTAATATTGTCGATACTTGAAGTACGGTTTGAAATCCTACGGTGACAGAACCACCCTTAATCGTATGTACACAGCGATATAACTGCTGAATATCTTCGCGCCAACTGGCTATGCTTAACTGATGGACAGTCTGCACATAGAGTTGCAAATATTTCTGGGTATCTAATTCAAATAGAGTACGCAGTTCTTCTTGCAGTTGTAAATCATCAAATTCAGAATTTGGCATTATTTCGCTATTTGCTGTCAATTTGTGATTAAGGTGATGCGATAGATTTGTTGTGGCTCAGCGAAACCGAGCCACAACAAATCTATCGATCAGTAATTGATTGCATCTCATCCATTTCCGTAATCTGCATTTCTAGCATTGGTGGTAAACGGAAAAATTGCACCCTTTCTAGTAGTTGCCTTGCTAACATGCCCATCTTGCCCGATTGATCGCGTGTAAATTGGGCTTGAGAAGCAGAGCGTTCTGCGATCGCTTCAATATCTTGAATCGAGGCTAAGCTAAATTTTACAGCTTCCGCAATTGATCGAGATGAATCAGTTACAGCTACGCCAATTTCAGCTAGTTCCTCAGTTACAGTGGCGATGTTGGTAAAGGACTGCTCCGAACTATTCACACTGTTAGTGAAGTCCGACACAAGGCTATTCACGTCACGCACATCTTGATCAATCCCCGACACAACCACGTCCACAAATCCCGTCCTTTGTTGCAATGCCACTAGTCCTTGATTGGTTTGGGTAGCCAAGTTATTTACCTGTGAGGCGATCGCTTCAAATTCCCTTGCGACGGAGACAAATTGTTCAGGATCGCGTTGTTCTAAAGCTCTTGTTGCCACCATGGAGGCATTGGTTGCTAAAACCTGAGTTAAGGAAGCGAGACGTTTTTGATCTAACACAAATTGTTTCGCAAGCGCCACGAATTCCCCTAGATTTTTAATTCTTTGCACCATTTGCACCGTTGCTGCTTGCAGAGACTCAATCGAAGCCGTCAAGTAAATAATTTGCTCCTCCCCTTGTCTAACTGCTGATCGCACTCTCTGCACAGCTTTGTTGGCGGCGATCGCCTGTTGGGCTGCATCTTGAGCTAATTGGTTTACATCCTCAATGCCAAGACGGGCTTGCACCACCAGTGCTTCCTGTTGCTCAGCATTTTGGGATACGGTAATTGATAACTGCTCAAGACGATCAGTGCGTATCGTTACCTGTTGTGCGGTCTGCAACACAGTTGCCAGCACTTCCGCTAATTGCTCTGATAAACGATTGAGCGTATCCGCAATTAAACCAGTTGCATGGGGACTGACCTCAGCCTTAGCCGTTAAATCACCCAACTCCAGTTCTGAAACCACATCCAGCAAGTGCGAAATTTCATCTTGAAAAATATTATTTTGAACTTCAGCCTCGGCTTGAGCTGTGGACTGCTCCTGCTTATTTTGAGCAAGGTTAAAGGTCATCTGGTTAAAAATATCAGCTAACTTGCCAATTTCATCCTTTGCACCAAGCTCCACAGTTAGACCAAAGTCCCCTGCAGCATATTGTCTAGCGATCGCTTCTAGCCCCTGAATCCTTTTGCTCAGTGTACTACCTATAAATAAACCAAATAGTGCACTAATCACAATCAAAATCACCCCTATGCCAAACACAAATAATGTGGCATCGGATAATTGCCTTTGAGCCTCTTGGTTGACGATCGGCGCAAGACTATTATTTAAGTACAAGGCGGCGATCGCAAAGCCAACTAAAGACAAAAAGCTAGTTAATCCGATAGCAAACAGGATTTTGACGCTAATTGGTAGATTATTTAACCAGCTACTCCTATTGGAAGCATGTCTAGATATCGGGGCAGCAGCAACGGCAGCCTTCCTCTTTTTTTTTGCATTCGCTTTTTTGCTTGAAAAGGGAGGTTTATTTGCCATATATAAACATATTCAACAATTTAGATTAGAAATGTCAAAGATCAGAATAAGTTGAGGTTTGCTAATTAGTAAACCGTCAATTATCTTGTCTTTTTGGGTTAGATATTAACAACATACAGCTTTGTGTTGAAACTCTTGAGTGTACTTCGCAACAATGTCAAAACCAATTTTAGAGTTTTCAAAGCCCTAGGGCTTTGAAAATTCTAAAATCGTTTTTTGAAAGCCCGCCGTTGGCGGGCTTTCAAAAAACGATT
>JBJTVM010000041.1:0-6120 GCA_046081205.1 Pseudanabaena sp.
GAAAATAAACTCGAAAAATTACCTATAGAAATTGCTAATCTCACAAATTTAAATGAGTTAGATTTGCGAAAAAATAATCTAACCACTTTGCCAGAAGAAATTTGTGATCTCACAGCACTAAGGCACTGGTCAGCTAATGAGGGATAGGTGCTGAAACGTCCATTTCAAGCCGATAAAAAAGGCGGAAATACGTCGATCACGTTTTAGATGACCAGTGCCAGCACTAACTGATCTATATCTTGGCAATAATCAACTGAGTGATCTGCCATTTGAATTTGGTAATCTTAGAAATCTTACAGAATTAGACTTGTCTTACAACCAACTAACTCACCTTCCTGCTAGCATTACTAATCTCAAGAAGCTTGTACGCTTAGATTTAAGAGGTAACTCCATTGACGCATCTTCTTTAAGTAATTTGAAACATGGCATGATTTTAATCTAAAGCCGAAAGATGATAAGCAGTGCATTGCACTGCTTATCATCTTTCAGCTAGAGAAGTATTGACATTAACGTCAATGCGACGAACGCGCAAAATGGTAAAAATTCACGTTAAAATTATCAAAATAAAAAGCAGCGCATTGCGCTGCTTTTTATTTTGTATTGAAGATGACGACATCTGAAGAGAACAAAGAAATACTCAGTTATATTAATGTATTGTCAATAGCTTCGATGATTCTCTCAGATCTCTTTTGATAATTCCCTAGACTTATTTCTTACTTTCAATGTTTTGAAATAGTAGATTTAGCTAATCTTTTTAGCTAATGTGAGCAATGTAGACTATCAGCGAAAAAATTACCAGACAATAAGTTAATAAGCCAATTCACTTGCTTATTAATTAGTAAGTTAATGAGCATTTACAGCTTCGCGCACAGGAATAACTGTCACGGACTTGACATCCTTCTTGTCACGAGGATCGTTAATACTTACAACTGTATAAGTTTTAGTATTACCTGCACGAAATACATCGCCCACAGAAAGGGGCTTGTTATAGTTCAATGCACCAATAAAGCGTTGGTGAAGATCGGTCATTAGGTACTTCATAAGTTCCTCGTTCAATTGCTAAGGGTTAAAAAGCGATCCAACACATGTTTGATACATATGTTAATGCTGCCATCTGTATACCATTGTTTTCCCGATTGGTATATAAAATTTCTTATATTTTTTTGTAACTTAGTCACTTTTTGGCAAACACTTACATAAGTACTGCAAATTGTTAGGCAGTACCGATGTCCCAAAATGTAACCTTTTTATGACTTCACAGCCTGCGACTGAACTTGAGCCTGATTATGCGTTAAGCGCCTACGACTATGAACTGCCAAGCGATCGCATTGCTCAAGATCCAGTCACACCAAGGGATACTTCAAGGCTATTGGTAATTGATCGAGATCGCAATATACGGCATCAGCACTTTTATGATTTGCCCGATTTTTTACAAGCGGGAGATTTGCTCGTTTTTAATAACACCAAAGTCATTCCTGCAAGAATGTATGGTCAAAAGCTGTCGGGGGTTCCTGTTGAGATTTTGTTAATGGAGCCGATTGGGCTTAATCGTTGGTTAGCTTTGGTTAAGCCTGGAAAGCGCTTGCCCATTGGTAGCACGATCGTATTTGCAGAAAATGTCAAAGCGACGGTAGAAGGGATCGAAACAACTACTAGAGCGCGAGAATTGCAGTTTCATATTCCTGCTGAGGCTGATCTTGACAAAATTATTGAAAAGTTAGGCAAGCTACCATTACCGCCCTATGTGACGGATTCACATACTGATCCTGAGCGCTATCAAACCATCTATGCAGAGATATCTGGGGCGATCGCTGCACCAACGGCGGGTTTACATTTTACAGAGCAACTTTTTCAAAAACTAGAGGAGCAAGGTGTTGATAAAGCCTTTGTGACCTTGCATGTAGGTATCGGTACATTTCGTCCTGTAGAGACCGAAGATATCACGCAGCATGTGATGCATAACGAGTGGTGTGAAGTTTCAGAGGAGACGATCGCGAAAATTAAGGAAACCAAAGCAAGGGGCGGTCGGGTAATTGGAGTTGGTAGTACGGTCGCGCGATCGCTAGAGAACTCAAATTTTCAAGCTTTTAAGGGCAAAACCAATTTGATGATTTATCCAGGCTATGAATGGAAAGTTTTAGATGGGATGGTGACTAATTTTCATTTGCCGAAGTCAACCTTGTTAATGATGATGTCATCATTTTTGGGTAAGGGTGGACGAGAGTTTTTAATGTCGGTATATCAAGAAGCGATCGCCAAGGAATATCGTTTTTATTCCTTTGGCGATGCCATGCTAATGCTGCGATAAACGATGTTTTGTGCCGTTTATCGCCTGTTGACCCAGAAAAGTTTTTGAGAACACTGCAAAGCAGTGTTCTCAAAAACTTTTCTGGGTTTTATAAGTACATTGCGTAATTAATTTCAGGTGGGGCGATCGCTAGTAGTAATTTTTGCGTAACCCTGATTATTAACAATCGTCGCAGAGCTACTTCTCGATTAACTCCAAAAATTCGACAATGATCGTAAAACTGCAAAAAAGACTCAGCAAGCGATCGCGATAATTTAGTTCTAGATTTATTACTACTTGCAGAATTTTCACTTTCCAAATAAGCAGCGATCTCCAAGTTCTGCATCAATAAACTAATTTCGGCAGGTTCTAACTGTAGGGAATGTAGCGTAAAATCAGAACCTGATTTTTGATAGCGCGGCGAAGCCGCGCCATCAAAAAGTTTAGCCAATCTGATTAACGCACAACAACGAGCATAGGCATACTGCACGATTGGATCAAATGACTTGTTTGTAAAATCTATTGAAATATCGCTCTTTTGCCAAAACCCTTCGTAATTAGTAATTCCCTCAATCTGCCATTGCTCTAAAGCTAATAAACTCTCAGCGATATATTGCTCACTTAAAAAGATATTTAGCCAACCCTTACCTAATGCCTGAATTTGCCATTTTGAAGTAATTGCTGGATTTTGCGAACAGGTCAGCGCGATCGCCTCGGCAATTTGCAAGGGACTGAGGTTTAAGCGATTGGCGATCGCTAGAGCGATTGATGATGTGTAATGGGCTGCGTATTTAGGATAGCCAACCTCCAGCGAAATTTCACTAGGAGTAAGCAAAGTTCCAAACACCAAACTAATCGCATCAGCGATTGTAATTTGAATGATTCGCGCTGGAGAAATAAAATTCACATTATTAGAGTTCCGCGATTTGATATTTTTTGTGCGGCAAAGCCTCGCCACCAAATCACTTCATGCGTGGTAAACGTAAAACATTAGGCGTTTTGGAAAGTGGACTGAGGATTTGGTTGAGCGCTCTTAATTGCTCAGGCGTTCCCATAGAAATCAGAACATCGCCTTGTAAAATCTCAGTATTACCATCAGGCCCCGCAATCACATGACCATCAGCACGACGAATCGCTAAGACGAGAACACCTGTCTGCGATCGCAGACTAGCCTTTTTGAGAGATACTCCCACATAACTAGAGTCATCAATGCGATATTCCTCAATATAAAACGAGCGATTTTCTCCTGCAATGATCCCATCCACAAAATCCATCACCTGTGGACGCAAAGCCACAGCCGCCATCCTTTTTCCGCCTGTAATATATGGCGAGATCACTTCATCGGCTCCACCTCGTCGTAACTTTTGCATTGCTTCTTCAGTACTTGCCCTAGCGATCGCTCTGATTGCAGGATTTAAGGTTTTGGCAGACAAAACGGTATAGAGATTCTCCGCATCTGAAGGTAAAGCCGCCACAATGCAAATCGCCCGTTCAATTCCCGCAAAAAACAATGTTTGATCAAGAGCAGCATCTCCTTGCACTGCCAAATAACCAGCCTGTTCAGCCTGTGCAATCACTACAGGATCGCTATCAATCACCACAAAGGAAATACTTCCCTCTGCCGCAAATTCGACAGTAACTTGCCTCCCTGTCCGCCCATATCCGCAAATTATGTAATGTTTGTCTAACGTCTGCATGACTTTTCGGAGCCGCCTTGCCTGAAAAATATTATGAATATGACCATTGGCGATCGCCGCCGTAAACTGAGTTGCAATGTAGCTAATGCTAGCAACTCCCAGAATAATTAGCACAACCGTAAACACCCGCCCCTCAAAATGCAGTGGATTGGTTTCGCCATAACCAATCGTAGCAAGGGTAATGATTGTCATGTAGAGCGCATCAAACCAACTCCATCCTTCAAGGAGACGATACCCTAATGTCCCAATCACTACCAATCCAATTAAGATCCCAATATTAGTGAGTAAAGTACGCTGATATTGCAACAATTCACGTTGCAAAAAATCTGGTTGCAACTGTTGGTAACTAAGCGAACTTTTGGGTAGCATACAAGTCTGTACAGTTATGAGAGTGAAGTAAGAGCTGACACAACGCTTTGCGCTCAAACCCTAGCTAAGACTTTTTGTAAGATTGTTGCTCTACAGCACTCATACAAGAAAGTTTTAGTTCGTTTGATCGTTAATTGCTTTAAGGGTTCTTTATTAAATCGCAGCAACCTAATTTAACCAAGAACTTATTTAAAAGAATGTTAAGCTGCTTATTAATATACTGCTTCAGCTTTTAGGCATTTTTAGTAAGATTGTTAATTGCATCGGTCTAGCTTTTTGCAAATAAATGCTGTCACTCATGGGACAAGTATGACATCAGAGCCACCTTCAGAAACCACACAAATTAACCGTGCTGTAACCTCTCCCTATCGTTCAGCCGTGGATATTAACGACGATAATTTGGAGAGATTTCACGCTTGGACTGGGTATAACACCCATACAGATATGAGCAGCAACACGAAATTCCAAATGCGTGATTTTCATATCGATCTAGGTATGGCTGTGATTGGTTTTGGCGTTCTGTGCGGATGGGAAGTGCGATCGCGCAAAATCGATTTCAAGGGCAAGACCCATATTATTTACGAACTTGGGGGTGATACCGATCCGCAAGTTGTGCCGATGTTACGCCAAAACTGTAGTGATGAAATGGCAACATTTTTACATAGTCGCTTAATTAGAACTTTAGATTTTTTGCGTTCCTGCTCAAAATTTTCTGGCATTCCTCACGTTCATATCATCTCTATCCGCAACCACTATGTGATGAGTGCAGTGTGGAGACCATATCAAAATAAAATTTGGATGGTTCCCATTGACCAAGTTGAGGGTTTATCTTTTTCGAGTCATTTAATTTAACGTCAATTCGACGAACGCGCAAAATGGTAAAAATAGCAAAGCTATTTTTACCATTTTGCGCCACTTGTGCCGCGCGAAGCGCGGCGCAAATGGCTATATCCACGTTAATTTAAGTGAGGGTTTCGCTAAGCAACGGCTTCACTGAGTGAATTTCATTATGTCTATTCGTATTAAGGGCGATCGTCCGATCAAAACCCCAACGGGTTTATCTACCCGTCCCACGCCTAGTAAGGTCAGAGCCGCAGTTTTTAATATTTTGCAAAGTCGTATCAAAAATGCAAATTGGCTCGATATCTGTGCTGGGTCAGGAGCGATGGGAGCAGAGGCACTAGTGAGAGGTGCTAATCAGGTCGTGGGGATTGAGTTATCAGCGATCGCCTGTCGCCTCGTTAATGAAAATTGGCAAAAATTCGCCAAACCTGAACAAAAATTTCAAGTGATTAAGGGCGACGCAATTAAAATTCTGCCTAAGTTAGCACCAAAATTTTTTGATTTAGTCTATTTCGATCCTCCTTACCAAAGTGATCTCTACACACCTGTGTTGAAAGCTCTGCCACCCTTACTTGCGGATGATGCGCTAGTAATTGCTGAATGCGATCGCCTGCGTTCTCTCCCTGACGTAATGGGTGAGCTAGTGTGTGGCGATCGTCGCCAATATGGACAAACTGCCCTCGTCTTTTATCAACTTCAAAATAATTGATTTCCACATTAAGCAAGATGACGATTGAGAATACATAACTATAAGATCGCTAATAATTCGTAATTTATACAGCAATTACCGATCAGACGAACCACAAGAAAAATTTTGAAAGTGTTGCAGAGCAACACTTTCAAAATTTTTCTTGGTTTGGGTTTGAGCGCGAAGCGCTGTAATTACCTAACCTCCTCTTAGTTCTCCATCAAGAGTCACCGCAG
>JBJTVM010000042.1:0-1978 GCA_046081205.1 Pseudanabaena sp.
CTGCAATCCTAAAACTCCATAACCAACTGCCACAAAGTCATTAATTAAACTTACTTGGTCAATCTTAAGTTCCTCGGCAAGGCGATCGCTATCAAGCGACCAACCAAGGTTGGTTAACTGCGATCGGCGATCGCGAATGGGGCCAGCAATCCCAAAACAAGCTGCCGATAATATTGGCAATTCACCTAAATTTATTTTTGCTGCTTCTAAAAATGCACATAAAACATCGGAAAAACTAGCGTAATCAGCACCAGCAAAACGCTGTTCATATAAGACTGTAAATCCATCGGGATTTTTTTCGGCAACCCGTAAAAGCGTCTTTGTTCCGCCGATATCTCCAGCCAAAATTATCGTCATTGCTTATTATTTCCTTGACTAAGCATCTAGAGCCATAAATTAATCCGCTTTACAGCCTATTTAGGCTTTAAGGGATACAGAAGAAATGCTGAAAGTGGGGGCTTTGCGCCATTTTCAACATTTCTTCTGGGTTTTAAGTCAGCGCTAAGCGCTGTACAGATTCTGTACTAATTGGTTGCCAAGTGATCAATTGCATATTGAGCAGCCGATGCTACCTGTGGATGGGCATCTTTAACGAGATAATTTAGAGCCGATAAACTCTTATCACAGTTTAAATGTCCTAAAGCTTCAGCTAAACGCTGTCGGGTTAGCCAATCATCGGACTGGGCAAATCGCAAAATTTGATCGACACAGCGCAAATCGCCTACTTCACCCAAAGCCGCGATCGCCGCTTGATGCAGCATCGTTTCAGGGCTTTCTAAAGCTTGAATGAGAGCATCATAGGCTCTGACATCCCCTAAATTTCCCAACGATACGGCAGCACTAAAACGAACTAGCCACTCAGTATCCTCATAAAAAGCGCGTAGTAGTGGCTCAACGGCACGATTATCTTGTAGATACCCCATAGCCCCTGCGGCATCGGCACGAATTCCATAATCATTCTCGGTTTCTAAAATCCTTGCCAATACTGGAAAGCAATCTTCTGTATGCTTTAAACCTAAAGCAAATACTGCCATCGAGCGAATCTGTAAGTTCTCATCATCAATTACCTTCAAAATCAATGGCACTGCTTCGTCAGGGGATAAATCTCGCAAAGATACCAACGCACGAAGGCGATCGCGCGAGTTTTCGCTATCTAGCTGTTGAGCAATATTGCTTAAATCAGGGATTTGGTTAGGGGAGGACATAAAAGGCTCATGTTAAAATTCTAAGTATAATGGTCTCCCTTAAACATTGCTGAAGGATAGCTTGCTGTCAAGATAACCCGATCGGATGACAAAATACTTAAACTAAGTATGTTATGATACACATATGTTGGAATTTTATGCAGTTAATTTAGCTGTATCTAAGGGGATAAGTATTTATCTTGGATAAGATCAATCCTAAGCATCTGCTAAAATTTTGTATGATTGTTTTAGATTATAATCGATAGCGTAAGGGTCGATAAACTCTAGATTAACTGCAAAAGTCAAACACACAAACCCAAAACATACTCTCGTGAGGAGTGGAATTATGAAAAAAGTATCTTTGAATCTAGCTGGTAGCCTAAGTCTCTTAGGTGTTATCGGTGCAGTCGCCGCAACCCCTGCACTCGCAGAAACAACTACAAGCGTTTCTCAAGTTAGCCAAGCTATGAGCAGCGATCCAGTTGCTCAAAATGTAACTTCAGTATCTCAACTTAGCGATGTTCGTCCTACTGATTGGGCTTTCACCGCATTGCAATCCTTGGTAGAGCGCTACGGTTGTATCGCTGGTTATCCTGACAGCACTTTCCGTGGTAGACAAGCAACCAGCCGCTATGAGTTTGCCGCAGGTTTGAATGCTTGCTTAGACAAGATTAATGAAATCATTTCTGCAGGTTTGGCTGACAAGGTATCCAAAGAAGACCTCGCCACCTTGCAAAAGCTACAAGAAGAGTTTGCTGCTGAACTTGCAACCCTTCGCGGTCGTGTAGATGCTC
>JBJTVM010000043.1:0-11613 GCA_046081205.1 Pseudanabaena sp.
AAGTTGAGGGTGAATTCGATATATCTATTTGCGCCTGGCTTTGCGCAAGCAATTCTAATTATGAAAACGATTTTGTTGTTTCCAGCACCTTCGGTGCTGGAAACACCAAAATCAGTTTTTTGAAAGCCCGCCCTTGGCGGGCTTTCAAAAAACTGATTTTGGTGTTTCCAGCACCGAAGGTGCTGGAAACACCAAAATCGGTTTCATAATGAGAATTGCTACATGTTAGGGCATAAAACTCAAGAAGTGAGTGGTGGCGGAAAGCGCTGCCACTCACTTCTTGAGTTTTGGTTTGAACTAATGCAAGTGACTACAGTTATAGCTATAAGTTTAAGTTTCTACAATTTAATAAAGAAACAGATTTTTGAAGGTACAGCGAAGCTGTACCTTCAAAAATCTCTATGGAGAAGTCTTTAAGGTCGTTTGGGCTAAGAGAGGATGTAAGCTTAGCTTGAACTAGTTTTAATTTTCTTGATTAATTTTCCTGAGACTTGATTATGCCCGTATGAGTGAAAAATCCCCTTCGCAGTTCTCTAAATATCGAATCTTAGGCTTAGTTGGCAGAGGACAATTTGGCAAAGTTTCATGTGCAAGGATGCGAGATACTGGCAAATTGGTTGCACTCAAAGAACTGGAACATCAGCGATTCCCTACTAGTAAGCTTTTACGAGAATTACGCTTTTTATTGACCTTACAGCATAAAAATATTGTTACCTGCTCTGCGCTGATGCATCATCAAAACTATCGCTATTTAGTGATGGATTACTGTGAGGGGGGGACACTCCGAGAGTTGATGAGCCATAGCAAAAAACTATCAGTACAGCAATGGTTTGATGTAATTCATGATATTTTACTGGGCTTAGAACATGCTCATGGGGCAAATATTATTCATTGTGATATTAAGCCTGAAAATATACTGCTAAAGATTACACCTACAGGATGGCTTGCCAAAATTTCCGATTTTGGTATTGCTAAGCTCAGTCAAGAAATCAGTACTGATAGCAACAATAGTGGATCACCTGGTTATATGGCTCCTGAAAGGTTTTATGGACAATTTTCAGCAGGCTCGGATATTTATGCAGTGGGGATTATTTTGTATGAGCTTTTGGTTGGAAAGAGACCATTTACAGGAATGCCTACAGAATTGATGAATGCTCACTTAAATCATCGTATTGTTATTCCTGATAGCTTGCCCCGATCGCTTGCCAAGATCATTATGCGATCGCTAGAGAAATTACCAAAACGTCGATATACTTCAGCCTCTGAGATGCTCCAAGATCTTGAAGCCATCCGCTCTGAAGATTTTAGCCATCTTAAAATGGGGATTGATAGTGAAATTGTACCGACTATTCTTTTTGCTCAGAAATCCCAACATTTTGCCCAAAAAACTACATCAGAAAAGATTATTGGACTGGTTGGTGCTGAAAAATCACGCTTTTACAGTACTTCTAGTTTTCTTTTACATTGGCATAGTCTGGCGCTAGATAAGTCAGATCAAATAGCCAAATCTGAATATGAGATTGAGGCGATCGCTTTTGCAAGTAAGACCTTATTTGCGATTACCAAGCGATCTATCTATCAGTTCGGACAAGGAAAGCCAAAATCTCTATATCAATCTTCTCAAGACTTCAAATGGGCAATTTCTCCCCATGGTGATTGGTTTGCTATATCCACTGGTAAACAATTAGAAATCCGAAATTTAGTTTACGGTCGAGCCATGCGATTGGAGTTTGCCACTAGAGACTTAAGTTGTATTATTGCCTTCGATCAACATCATTTATTAGCGATCGCTAATAAGCCAGAAACTAATGAAAGTCGGGCGATCGTGATCTCGCGGCGCTGCAATATTATGTATCGTCTATTTCTGCCCATACCGATCGATTCTGGGATTGCGACATTTACCAGCGATCGCCTACTTTTGCTAGAAGCTGGTAACCATAAAAATATCTATCTGCTGGACATCAAGCCTTATCGGCTGGTGCGAATTCCCTTAGAATACGAAGTCTTAATCATGACAGCAACCCCTTGGGGCTATGCGATTACTGCTAGTTACAATGAGTATCAGACTATTTTGATGTTGTTAGATTTGCGGGGTAATAATATTAATAACTTGATTATTGATGGTGAGGTGACAGCGATCGCACCGATTGATATCAACTTATTAGCGATCGCCATTTCTGATAGTTCAGGTTACAAAATATCTACCATTAATCTTAAAAAACTAGAAATAGACCTTGTTTTCTAACAAAAAACATTAGGACATAAAAAAAGATAAGAGCAGGTGCGAAGCACCTGCTCTTATCTTTTTTTATGGTTGAGATGCTGAAGATCGCTTGCGTCTTGAAGCTTCAGGAGATTGGATTGGTACAAATTCCTTAGAAATTTCTGATAAATCAGATCTTGAGTCTAAATTTTCTTCAGTGTTTGAGGGCTCAGATGGCTGTGCCCGATTTACTCTCAAAATCACACCGTTAGAACTACCATTTTTGACTGGAGTAACTATTGGATCAATTTCAGGATTAATAGTTATAGGTTCAGTGGGAGGCTCAATGATTTCTGGTGCAGCTAATTCTTCGGCAAATTGCTCTTCTCTTTCTACCGAAATATTTACTTCGGTATTTGGTTCAAACCTTGTATCCGATCTTGTCTCCATCACTGACTCTGATCTTGAGCGCAGACTTCCCATATTATTCGCAATTTTTGGCGCTTGACCTGGTAAAGCAACAGTCACAATCACATTGCGAGGATCTTTAACTTCACGATCTAGTAATACCAAGGGAGAAATGCCGATTAAAGAATAAACATCTTGCTCTTCCTCCGTCATTTCCACCACAATTACCTCTGGTGGCTCAATCACTTTGGTGCGAATTTCTCGCTTATTAGGACGCTCAGGTAGGCTCTCAGGAGTGACTACAGGCGCAGCATCAAGCACCTCAACTAATTCTTCACTAGGCTCAGTGATCGCCTTAGCTGTAGGAATGTTTGGCAAAGATAACTTAGTTGGTACTGACCGATCAGCAACGATTTCGCGCTCAATGCGCGGCTCAAAACGAGGCTCAATAGAGGGTTCAATCCTTGGCTCGAAACGCGATCGTACATCCGTAGATATAATTTTTTCTGGTTCACGCGACTCGCGCGCATCTTTGTTGAGGATGGCTCGTTTTCCGCGTCTACGAAGATTACCTCGTTCTTGATAGCTAGGATGATTCACCAAATTAGGCTCAAGTCCACCACCTAAATCAGAATCCCCATCTTCATACTCAGATGTAAAATCAAGCTGATTTGATTGCTTTGATTCCCAAGTGCGTGATGTTGCATCAACAGGTTGCCCTGCTGCTTCCCCTGGCAAATGCATTAGATGTCCTAAGCCACCACAGGTCGAACAAGGACGACCAAACAATTCATAAATACTTTGACCTTGACGCTTACGGGTAAGCTCAACTAGACCCAATTCAGTAAGCTGAGCAATTTGAGGGCGGGACTTATCTGCTCGCAGCGCTTTATTAAAATGTTCTAAAAGTTGCAGTTGATCGCGGCGAGTATCCATGTCAATGAAGTCCACCACGATTACGCCAGCAATATTTCGCAGACGAATTTGACGAGCAATCTCCACGGCTGCTTCGCAGTTTGTCCACAACACAGTCTCGCGAGAGGTTTGAGACTTAGTAAATGACCCAGAGTTAACGTCAATAACGGTCAATGCTTCAGTTGGCTCAATGATAATGTAGCCACCACTGGGCAAATCGACCCTAGGCTTAAGGGCTTCACGGATACCTGCATTTACCCGAAAATATTCCAAAATTGACGTGCGTTCACGATGATGGTCTAGCATCAAGCCACTAGGAATCTTGCCATCCGCCCATCCCAATAAATGCTGCTTAATACGGCGTAACCCGTCACTAGTATCGGTAACAATACGATTTACTTCACTGCTATACAGGTCACGCAATACTCGTTGGACAAAATCCCGCTCGCGATCTAGCAAAGTGGGCTGGCGTGTAGTTGCCACATCCTGCTGAATACCTTCCCATTGGCGCTGCAAATTATCGAGATCCTCAATGATCTGCTCCTCAGGCATTCCGTCGGCTTCAGTCCGCACCAATATACCCATACCCGCAGGCTTAACCAAAATGGCAAGGGCACGAAGACGGTTACGCTCAGCCTCACTGCGAATCCGCCGAGATAGGTTCACCCCCCGACCAAAGGGCAATAGGACTACATAACGTCCAGGTAACGAAATATTTCCTGTCAGTCTAGGCCCTTTATTTCCCGTTGGCTCCTTCATCACCTGCACCAGCACACGCTGTTGCGGTACGACTAGATCGCTGATCGAGCCAGACGATCGTCGCATTTTCAAAGGTCCCAGATCCGTAATGTGAATAAAGCCATTGCGATCGCCATCGCCAATATTTACAAAAGCCGCATCAATACTAGTTAAAACATTTTCAACAACGCCCAAGTAAACGTCCCCAACTTGGTGAGTTCCTGCGGCCACAACAATTTCTTCAATTTGATCTTCACTAAAAACAGCAGCAATTCGATACTGCTCGGCAATAATTATTTGCTTTGGCATTCAATTTCCTCAGAATTTCTTCGATTCAAAAGAGCCAGCCTAAGAACCTACCAGAAAAATATTTTTTCTAAACTTCGTATAAAAAATATTAAAAAAAATATCTTTCAAACCCTTTAATAAACAGACTCAAAAAGTCTTAGGGGCTTCACAACAGAACATACTAATAACGAAAACAAGAAAAAATTTCGATCGCAAGCTGTCTATATCGTCAACCAGTCACTTAGCTATGTACCGAAGCTTGCAACTGGTTGCTGTGTCTGCTCTGACATCACGATAACGAGACATATTGCTTTGTATGGAAAATTGGTGGGATTTCGTTAAAAGAATTAGTTATTTCTTAGACTGGCGTTTATTAGACTATTTAAAAGGTGCTTACACCATTTGCCTACAGCATTCAGCCTGTAAGTAAAACAGCGTACTTGATGGTTCAAGTTTATGATTATGGTTAGTAAGCTCGATTACTTAACCAGCAGCTAGATGCATTTTAACTAGCAGCCAGCTTAAGCCTATCGTAGTATTATAGCGCAGCGTTGAGCGTTACAATTTCTTAATAGTGTTTTAATATTGATAATTATGTTAGGGGTTCGGTTGCGCTGTACCTCCAACTTTAAAAATCAAGAAACCGAGGGTAAAGTTCTGAGTACGCGAGTAGTTATCGTCCGTCACGGCGAAAGTAATTTCAATATCTTAAGCAAAATTCAAGGACGAGGCAATTATGATCGCCCAGAATTACAGTCCGTCTTGACCGACAAGGGTAAACAGCAAGCTAAGCTCGCAGGAAAGGCGCTATCAAATCTCAATATTGATGTTGCCTATGCTAGCCCTTTAGTACGCGCTCAACATACCGCAAAACTTATTTTGGCTGAAAATTTTCAGCCTCCAGAGTTATTTACCACTAAGGACTTACTCGAAATTGATCTCAGTGAGTGGGAATCAATGATCGCTAGTGACGTTAAAAAGCAATTTCCTGAAAAATATCATTTTTGGCAAAATGAGCCAGAAAAATTTCAATTAGGCGATCGCTACCCCATCATCGATTTATTTGAACAAGCTAAAGCGTTATGGAGTGAGATTTTAGTCGCAAATCAAGATAAAACAATTTTGTTGGTGGGGCATAGCGGTATTAATCGTGCTCTAATTTGTTCGGCGATCGGTATTCCTGTGAGTCTCTATCACAATATTCAGCAAGTTAACTGCGCCATAAGTGTGCTCAATTTTCAAGGCACCAGTATTGCCGACGGCGTACAACTTGAATCCCTCAACCTCTCTAGCCACCTTGCGGATATTTCAGGTTCCCCACTACCGCCTGTCAGGAAAAATCACAATGGTCCCCGTTTATTATTAGTCCGTCATGGTGAAACCGAGTGGAATCGCCAAAAACGCTTTCAAGGACAAATCGATGTCCCGTTGAATAACAATGGTCATGCCCAAGCAAGACGGGCAAGTGAATTTTTAGCAAAGGTTAAAATCGATAAAGCCTTCAGCAGCCCAATGTTGCGTCCTAAAGACACGGCTTTAGAAATTTTGAAAAAGCACCCCAACATTAAGCTGGAATTATTTGATGAACTCAAAGAAATTTCCCATGGTCTCTGGGAAGGTAAATTTGAGCATGAAATCGAAGCTGAATTTGCAGGCCAACTAGCTCTGTGGCAAGCTCAACCTGAAACTGTGCAAATGCCTGAAGGTGAGAATTTACAACAGGTCTGGGATCGTGTAGCAGTTATTTGGCAAAAGATTGTCGAATCAGTTCCCGCAGGAGAAACGGCTCTAGTTGTTGCTCATGATGCTGTCAACAAAGCGATCCTTTGTCTATTATTTGGATTTTCACCCGAACAGTTTTGGGTATTTAAGCAAGGCAATGGCGGTGTAAGCGTGATTGACTATCCTCAAGGCGCACAGGGAAAACCAATCTTGCAATCTGGAAATATTACGACGCATTTATCTGAAGGTGTGCTTGATCGCACCGCCGCAGGTGCTTTATAGACATCGTTGTTTGCAAGCCCGCCGATGGTGAGCTTGCAAACAACGATTTTGGTGTATCCAGCGCCTTGAGCGCTGTATATACCAAAATCGTTTTCACAATGAGAATTGCTGACCATTTGCTTCAAACCTTAAGAGAGACGCATTTTCTGCTAACTTGGTGTAAAGGATTTGTCTTAGTATTTTGTTTTAGTATTCGGAGTTTAAATAAAGTGACTATTCTATTCCAACTTTTATTGGCAGCTTTTGTATTGTTTTCCTTTGTTTTGGTGATTGGTGTACCTGTTGCTTACGCATCTCCTAGCTCTTGGAACCAAACAAAGCCTCTGTTATTTCTTGGCTCTCTGATTTGGTTAGCATTTGTGATTGTCATCGGCATTTTGAATGCTTTTGTAGCTTAGATATAGCTAAATAAAGTTCTCAAAAAGTTTTAAAAAGCCTTGCTAAGCAAGGCTTTTTAAAACTTTTAATTTGATTAAATTTGATTAAATACTTGAAAATTGCTACAAACATTTAAAATCCTATGACCGTTTTTGAAGGCAGCTTTACCAATACAGATAGTTTGCGCTTTGCGATCGTGGTAGCTCGGTTTAATGACCTGATCGTCGGTAAGCTTCTCCAAGGATGTCAAGATTCACTGTTGCGTCATGGTATTGATGTTTCGGAGACTGGTAGCCAAGTTGACTATGCATGGGTTCCGGGAAGTCTGGAGATATCAATGGTAGCAAAGGAGTTAGCAGACTCAGGACGCTATGATTCAATTATTTGCCTAGGTGCTGTTATTCGCGGTGACACTCCCCATTTTGACTATGTGGCTAATGAGGTTTCTAAGGGAGTTGCAGCAACCTCTTTTCAGACTGGTGTACCGATTATTTTTGGTGTCTTGACTACTGACACGATGCAGCAAGCGCTAGAGCGGGCGGGCATCAAAGGCAATAAAGGTTGGGAATTTGGGATGGCAGCGATCGAGATGGCTAACCTTATGCGCCAAATTCGCTCAAAATCAGTTTAAACAAGCAATCAAAGCTTGCTTATTTAAACCATAAATCCTGCACTTTGTCCTTGGGATGCTTGCCAACTGCGGGCATCGTAATATAAATCTTCTAAACAAATACTGTAAAGAGCATCCTTCAGCTTGCGATCAAGTCTTTGCCATAGGGCAAATGTGACCCAATCAGAGGCAAGTTTTTCCTGTGGCTTAAGTCTGGGCAGAGGATAAGTGTCTTCGCCAACTGCCGATAAAATTTCGCCAAGAGAGATATCTTTGGGCGATCGCTTCAGTTTGTAGCCTCCCCGCACACCACGGATCGATTCCACTAAATCTGCTTGGCGTAAAGCCATTAAAATTTTTTCTAAATATGGGGCAGGGATGGACTGGCGATCGCTAATTTCGCGAACTGAGGCGGGTTTACGTTTTGCCCAAACCACCAGATCGAGCATCGCCTTCACACTGTAATGACCTTTTCTGGTTAGTTTCATAAAATCCCCTAATTTATAGGGAAGCGCTTTGCGCTTCCCTATAAATATAGAGCGTCACGAAGTGAGGCTCTATATGAACATCTAAAAAAACATGGAGGGATGCGCTTTGCGCTTCTCTCTAAAATGTAGATCGCCACTTCGAGACGCTCTGAAAGAGCATCAAAAAAGAAACGACAGATCAACAGGAGCAGGTAGCATTTCGCCGCCGCGCCAATCAAGTACTTGTACCAAAATTAAATAGCCCAAACCCAATACTACGGCGATAACGCCCGTCAAAACTGATATCCACTGCGATCGCTGCATGAGTAAATCCAAATAAATTTAAGTAAAAAAATTAGATGCAAAATCTAAGGAAACCTATGAATTAGCAAAAAACACCCAAACTAACTGCTATTATCCCTCTTGAAATATCTTTAAATATCGATATTTAGAAATACATTGCGCTGATAATACCAAAGCACAAAATGGCTATGCCATTTTGTGCTTTCACAACCCTTACATGGTTTTAAACTCACAGCAGTGTTGCCACACTTTTGTGAATTGGTATAACAACGGATTTTTTGGGAAAGTCTTACTTAGTAAGACTTTCCCAAAAAATCTATGGATTTATTAATGCGGCAAAGTGTTATATATCAAGTAAAGCTCTGTTTTGGTAGGAACAAACTTTTCTAATTCATCGTCCTAAAACTTGAACATAAAGACACAGCCCTGTATCAAGGCTTGTGTAGATTCAAGTCCAGTAGGAGCGAGTAATTGATGAGTTATAGCCTATCTTGGTCAACCAGCATCGGAGGGTACGCGCCCTCCAACTCCGTGTCCGTTGATAAGCTCCCCATCGTTGAATTGGTACAACTGTGCCAAACCGAAACGCATACCAGTAGGTCTGCGTTTGCTGAACTCATGCGACGTAATCAGTCCTATGTCGATCAAGTTCTATACAAACTCGCTCCTGATTGGCAAGATCGCGCTGACCTTGCCCAAGAAGTATGGTTGCGTGTTTACCGAAATATCAAGCGCCTACAAGAGCCTGAAAAGTTTCGTGGTTGGCTGAGTCGGATTGCCACTAATTTGTTCTATGACGAATTGCGTAAGCGCAAGCGAGTTGGCAATTCAGTTTCCCTTGATGCACCATTTATGTCTGGCGATGGTGATGAAATGAGTTGGGATTTACCTAGTGCCGCCCCTAGCCCGATCGAAAACATGTCTACGCAGGAGTTTTATGAACAACTTCGCAAAGCCATTCAAGATCTGCCTGCTAGTTTCCGTGAAACTATTGTGCTAAGGGAAATTCAAGGTTTATCCTATGAAGAGATCTCTGAGCTAACAGGTGTATCGCTTGGTACAGTAAAATCACGTATAGCTAGAGCAAGATTAAAGCTACAAGCGCAACTACAACCCTATTTGTCAAATATGTAACGAGGGGTGTATTTAAGTTATGAGTGCTAACCAAATTTTTAATAGTTCTATGATTATTCCAGAGGAGCGCTTTGAGTTACTCAGTGCGTATATAGATGGCGAAGTAACTGAAGCGGAAGAGCAACTTGTCGAACAGTGGCTGTCCGACGATATTGATTTTCGTCGCCTCTATCAACAGCAATTAAAGTTACGTCAATCCTTAATTGATTTACCAGTACCTATAGCAGCCCATTCGTCGGTAAAAGCAGAAACAGATGTAGTGATTAATCGTGTTTTTGCCGAGATTGATAAGCGATCGCAGCGACGCAAATGGAAATTGGCAGGTATTGGAATATCTGTTGCGGCTGTAGTTGGGGTATTCGGATCAATGTTTACCTTTAACTCTAGTCCTCAATTTAGCCCAGTTACAAATAATATCAAGGCTCCTACCCAAGCAAAAGAAGAGCCAATCTTAATTGCTATGGAAGAGCCGCTTGTGCCTCTACCAAAATCGATGAGTTCTAAATAATCAATTGTGAGAGAGCGCCCGTCAGGGCGCTCTTTCACAATTGATTTAAATCAGCTCTGATGGGTGATGCATTATTTTTTAAAATTATGTCTAATTTATTAGGACAAATTAAAATTCAAGGAGCGAGTAGTGGTGGTGCGAAGCAGCACTCTTCTTCTGTTTTTATGTTCTAACATGATAGAAGACAGCTATAAACGACGGTTTTCCGTCTGTTGGCAGAGATTAACATGATAAAAAATCTTTAGTAAAATTTAGATATTATTGGTCGCGGAAATAGCTATGAGAGACTCAAATAAAAAATCTCGTTACAAGCAACCTTTGATTTATGCTTCAATGCTCCTTTTGGGAGTAATTTTGGGAGCTTGGGCGGTGGTTTCTGGAGTGCGATCGCCAAGTACAACAGCGGTTACGCCAGTAACTCAAGTTGCATCGATATCGCCAGTGATCGCGCAGGAGAGTGATAGAGCTAAGTCGATTGCTGTACCTCCTCGCAATTACGTTGTGGAAGCCGTTAATCGTACTGGTCCCGCAGTTGTTAGAATCAATGCCTCTCGCACTGTGGCAAGTAACCAACAAATTCCTCAGGAATTTTTGGAAGACCCCATGTTTCGTCAATTTTTTGGCGATCAACTACGCCGTATGCCCAAAGAAAGAGTTGAGCGGGGTACTGGCTCTGGTTTTATTATCAACAAAGAGGGTGACATTATCACCAATGCCCATGTGGTTAGTGGCGCAGACAAGGTAACTGTAATCTTCAAAGATGGTCGCCAGATTGAAGGTAAGGTTTTGGGTAGTGATGAACTAACTGACATTGCTGTAGTGAAGGTTAAACCTGATAATCTCCCTACTGTGAGCATCGGCAGTTCTACAAATTTACAACCAGGGGACTGGGCGATCGCTATCGGTAACCCTCTGGGACTAGACAATACAGTTACGGCTGGCATCATCAGTGCGATCGGTCGTAATAGTGGACAAATCGGTGTTGATAAGCGGGTTAGCTTCATTCAAACCGACGCTGCGATCAATCCTGGTAACTCAGGTGGCCCCTTACTGAATCAAAATGGTGAAGTTATTGGGGTCAACACTGCAATTATTCAAGGTGCACAGGGGCTAGGCTTTGCAATTCCAATTGAAACCGCTCAGCGCATTGCTAAGCAAATAATTGATAATGGTAAGGTTAGCCGTGCTTATCTTGGTATTCAGATGGTAACGGTTGATCCAAGTGTCAAAAAACAGGTTAATCAGGACACTGACTTAGGCATCCAAATCTCTGAAGATAAGGGTGTATTGATCACCAGAGTCGTTGATGGTTCTCCTGCCGAAAAAGCGGGTGCTAAGCGTGGCGATGTGATTGTTAAGTTTAACGATAAAGAAATTTTGAGTGCTGATCAGGTTACCCAATTGGTAGAAGATCGTGCTGTTGGTGACAAAATCCGTATGGAAGTTAAGCGAGCTGGACAAACAGTCGCTCTAAACGTAGAAACTGCTCAGTTTCCACAAAAATTCCCTGATTAGGATTATCACAACAACTTATATAGCGTTTATCAGTTTTGTGAAGTATGGGTTTGTGCCCCCGCCTTCGGCGGGGGCACAAACCTTTGTACCTAGCTTGCTTGAAAAAGGCTATATACAGCGCCTTGATCTAAATTAAAACTCA
>JBJTVM010000044.1:0-2617 GCA_046081205.1 Pseudanabaena sp.
TTTCTATGTTTGGCTACGTCGATCTTTATATCCTATTTATCCTGAACTATGTTCTACACTACTTGTGCCAAAAGCAGATGAACTAGTTGCAGATCATATTCGTCATGGGAGTAAAGAAAAAGCAAAAGAATTCTTTGAAGATGGATTAAGCAAAGTTTTTCAACAAGTTCGCAAATCTGCCCATCCTGATTATCCATTCACTGTTTACTATGCTTTCAAACAAACAGAATCAGATGATGAAGACTCTGAGAATGAGACAGATTCAAGTTCTATCGCTTCGACTGGATGGGAAACAATCCTAGAAGCACTGATACAGTCTAGCTTTGCTATTACTGGAACAGTTCCACTCAGAACAGAACTAGCAAATCGCATGAGAGGTCAAGGTAGTAATGCTCTCGCATCATCCATCGTTCTAGTCTGTCGCCCTCGCCCCGACAACGCCACCTCAACCACCCGCCGCCAATTTCTCAACGAACTCAAACGCGAACTCCCAGACGCACTGCATAAACTCCAACAAGGCAACATCGCCCCCGTAGACCTTGCCCAAGCCAGCATCGGACCTGGCATGGCAGTCTATTCTAAATATGCCAAAGTCCTCGAACCCGACGGCTCCGCCATGCGCGTCCGCACCGCACTGCAACTAATCAATCAAGCCCTCGATGAATACTTCGCCGAACAAGAAGGTGAATTTGATAGCGACACACGCTGGGCGCTGGCATGGTTCGAGCAGAACCAATTTAACGAAGGCGCATACGGCGATGCCGAAACCCTATCCACCGCCAAAAATATCAGCGTACAGGGTTTAGTCAACTCAGGCATCCTCTTCGCCAAAGGCGGCAAAGTAAGACTGCTCAAACGCGACGAACTCCCCACCAATTGGAACCCCAACACCGACAACCGCACACCCGCATGGGAAGTCGCCCATCACCTCATTCGCGCCCTCGACAAACTTGGCGAAACAGGAGCCGCCAACCTCCTCGCCCAAGTCGGCATCGACAAAGGCGAAACTGCCAAAGACCTGAGCTATCGTCTATATAGCATCTGCGATCGCAAAGGCTGGACACAACTCGCCCTCGACTACAACAGCCTCGTGATCTCATGGCAAGCGATCGTGCAACTCGCTAGCGCCGCCAAAAAGCCCACCACCGAACAAGGCAGTTTATTTAACACTTGAGGTAACTAAATGCCCTATAGCAACTTCACCCTCAGACAAGTCGAAAAAGACTTTCATTTACAAATCGAAGAAAAAATCGATCTGTTTGCCCATGTCCAAGCGATCGCCCCCAGTGACGACCTCAAACGCATCCTCACCGAAAATATTCCCCTCGCCCTCGCCATCAACACCGAAAAAGCGCGATCGGAATTTTTAATCGCCCCCACCTTGCTAGAACTGAGACGGCGATCGCCTACTCCCATCAGCTTATTTTCTGGCACAGAATTTAGCATCAGCCCCGAACAAGGCTTGTCAGGCTATTGTGATTATTTGATTAGTTTATCCAAGCAGCAACTGATGATTAGCGCTCCAGTGATTGCGATCGTCGAAGCCAAAAATGAAGATATCAAGTCTGGGCTAGGACAATGTATTGCCGAAATGGTCGCCGCCCAATTATTTAACGAACTCGAAAACAATGACATTGACACAATTTACGGCATTGTCACATCAGGAGAAATCTGGAAATTTCTGCAAATTTCTGAGCAAAACGTGGCGATCGATCTTACTGACTACTACATCAACAACATCGACAAAATTATCGGTATTCTCTTGTCTTTCATTTCTACCGAAGTATAGATAATTATGATGATTGCCAACCTTCAATCCCCTATCCTGTCTCCTACTGAATATCTGGCATGGGAAGCCGATCAAGATACTAAACACGAATACGAAAATGGCAAAATTATCGCCATGACAGGCGGCACAATTCCCCATAGCCAAATTTCTGCAAATCTTGTTGCCCTGCTCATTCCTCATCTGCGCGGCAAAGGTTGCAAAGTCGCTATCAGCGATGCCAAAGTCACTACCCCATCAGGCAAATACTACTATCCCGATCTCATGGTTACCTGTGACGATCGCGATCGCTTTGCGCGTGACTTTTGGCAATACCCCACGATCATTGTCGAAGTGCTGTCACCTGCCACAGAAGCTCGCGATCGCGGCATCAAACAGCAACACTATATGCTGATCGAAACTCTGCAAACCTACATTCTAATCACACCAGAGCGACCCAGAATCGAGATCTATCAACGCCGTAGCGACTTAGCTTGGGAATATCTATCCATTGCGATCGAGCTAACAGATTTAGAAGATAAAAATAAAACCAACGATCCACTCATTCAGATCACTAGCCTAGACCTAACCTTTCCCCTATCCATTCTTTACGAAAATATTAATTTCCCTTCTGAACCTAACGATCTATAACAATTTCACGCTCATCTAACCAATCTGTTAATCAAATCTATGGCAATTAGCAATCACGAACGTATCGGTCGCGCCCTCAAATATCTCAAAGAGGGGCTATACCCTTTCATCGAACGCGAGATGAAAAAAACCTACCGTAGTGATTGGCTAACTGCCGCTAAAGCATTCGTTGACCCAGATCCAAACCTTAAACGCCCCCTC
>JBJTVM010000045.1:0-4148 GCA_046081205.1 Pseudanabaena sp.
CGCCCTTAAACCACCAAGATCTCTGAGAAATAAGATCAGTTTGCTGATTACGTCGATCGCTGCTTCTTTCTAAATTACGATCCAAATTACGATTTAAATTAAGATTCAACATTGCACCCAAAACTAAATTAGCCACTTAAAAAATGCTATTGCATTTGGTTGCACTGTTAGGCAAACTTAATCTGATTTCATGCAGTCCTATCTTTAAAAATTCATCATGACGGACGCAAGTATCAATCAAACACCAACGGATAAAACAAATCGGCAGGCTGATGAATCAGATATATCAGCCCTCAGAGGCGATCACCTATTTAGATCGATTATGGAAAATGTCGCCGACTTAATTGCGGTGATCGATATCCAAGGCTATCGCATTTACAATAGCCCTTCCTATGAGAGAGTTTTGGGCTATACCTCTTCTGAGTTAAAAGGGACATGGGCTTATGACAAGATTCATCCTGACGATCAAGCGCAAGTCCTAGAAGCTGCTGCAGAAACCTTGAAAACAGGTGTGGGCAAGGTTCTAGAATATCGAATGCAACATAAGGATGGCAGTTGGCGGATTTTAGAATCATCGGGCAGTGTGATACGGGATGATCAGGGAAATATTCAAAATATTGTGATTGTGGCTCATGACATTAGCGATCGCAAAAAGGAGCAGTGGGAACGCCGTCGCGCTGAACGAGAGCTAGAGCGATCACGTCAAAGCTATAAAGAGCTAGTCAGACGTGAGGAGATGCTCAACCGTCGCCTTGCTAGTCAAATTCGGAATTCCCTTGATCTCGATACGATCCTTGCGACTGCTGTTAATGAAATACAAGATTTATTACTGATTGATCTGTGTAATTTCTTTTGGCATGTTCCTGAAACTAATCCACCAGAATTTGAGCTTGTGCATTTTGCTTCTAGTCACAACTTTCTGAATGCTGCTACTAGTTATCCTCTGTCGCAAATGCCGAAACTTGTTCAGCGCTTACTTAACCAAGAAATTATTCGGATTCAATCAATCTATACCAATGCCGAACTAGATAACCCAAGTCGGATGCTGCTTGCCGAGAAAGGTTTTACTTCACAGTTGCTTGTGCCAATCAAAACCCGATCGCAAAAATTAGGAGTAATTGTGGCAGCCCATTGTCAAGGTAGTCGCCCTTGGGATGCGGATGAAGTTGAGCTATTCCAAGCGGTTGCTAACCAGTTAGCGATCGCCATCGATCAGGCCGAACTCTTTGACAGCGCCCAAGCCAATGCCGCCAATGCCCAAGCCCAAGCCTTACTAATCGAAAAGGCTCTCGCTGATTTGCAGAAAACTCAAAGTCAACTGATCCAAACCGAAAAAATGTCCAGCTTAGGTCAACTCGTCGCAGGAGTTGCCCATGAAATTAATAATCCTGTGAACTTTATCTATGGCAATCTCAACCACACCAACCGATTTGTTGAGAATTTATTAGACGCGATCGCTCTTTATCAAAAAAATTATCCAGAGCCAATCCCTGAAATCGTCAAATTTCTCGATGAGATCGATCTGGGCTTCCTCAAAGAGGATCTGCCAAAGATGCTAACATCGATGAAAATTGGGGCTGAGCGCATTCGTCAAATCGTTTTATCCTTACGAAATTTTTCACGTACAGATCAAGAAGGACTTAAACCATTTGATATCCATGAAGGGCTTGATAGTACGCTTCTAATTTTGCAAAACCGCTTCAAAGCCTATGGCGATCGCCCCGCAATTAATTTAACGAAGCGCTATGGCAATATTCCATTTGTTCAGGCTTATGCAGGGCAAATCAATCAAGTGTTTATGAATATTTTAAGTAATGCGATCGATGCAATCGATGAGAGTGTCACCGATCACGATCATGCCGCAGAGTCTTCTCAACATGTCGCCGAAATCTCGATCATTACTGAATTTAAACCCCCAAAATCTAGAGATCAGCAACCAGTCGTCATGATCAGCATTGCCGACAATGGTCGTGGCATTCCTAAAGATATAGCCAACAAACTCTTTGATCCCTTTTTCACCACTAAGCCTGTGGGCAAAGGAACAGGATTGGGGCTATCCATTAGCTATCAAATTGTGGTGGAGAAACATCAAGGTACATTGCAATGCTTTTCCAAAGTTGGCGAAGGAACTGAATTTAGGATTGAAATCCCTGTGTAAATAATAGAAGTGGTGCGAAGTATACCTTCTACTATTCAGTTTTTTGTTTATCCTAATGGTTATCGTGATCGCCCCACTATGAAATCAAACTCCTCCGACAATAACGCCTCACCCTTACAAAATATTTTCTCTTGGGTCAAAAACACGCCAGAGCGAGCAATTGACGAGGCTTTTGAAGCGGCTGTCAACATCAAGAGAATTGAAGAAGAAACCTTTAAAGGCAATAAAATTGCCAACGATGGTAGCTTTGGGCGTAATGTGTTTAGTGTATTTGAGATCCAGCTTCAGAAATATCTCAGAACGATCAATACGAAGCTAAATTTTTATAAGTTAAGTGCCTCACTGCCCTACCTACAGCCTCAAAGCTCAAGTAACCAAGCAAATACAGCGATCGCCAAATATGCTCCCAATAATCAGGGCATAGATCCTGTAGGCAATGGACAGCTATCAGCAAATCAATTAGGTGGCAATAGTCGTAGATTTTCTATTTATCAAAAACTCGCTTTTATTGATTACACCCTCGAAAGATATAACCAAGCAAGCGATCAGACTATAGATGTTGCGGTCAAACCTTCGCTTAAAACGAATTTGTCGGGCGATCGCCAGACCTTGGAGGAGCCGTTCGAGCTTGAAACGGATGAAAAGTTTCAACTCTTTAAGAGTGGGAATAAACCCAAAGGTTACAGACAAACTCCTCAACAGGTAACGCCTATAGAAAAAAGTATTTTACCTGGGTCTTTTTTTAAAGCTTTTGATCGAGTTAAGCGAAATCTGACTGGTTCATACCCAGATTATGAAAAAGATATTGTTGACGAATTAAGACAATCACAAAAGCGCATTACTCAAGCTTTACGTTACATTGTGATTCTCGTAATTTCCGTAGTCGCAGTGCAGTTGCTATCTAAGGCTATAGTCTTTAGTCCAATGATTGACAGCTTGACCGACAACAGCAACATGACTGTCAAGTTTAGCCCTGCGATCGAGGAAAAAGCTTTTAATGCTCTACGATTGGCTAAAGAAAGAATTGAATTTGAGTATACGATCAAGTCAATTTTACTAGAGCAAACCCAAGAAAAATCAGAGCCTGTAGAACAAGAAACAATTACACTTAATGCAAGAAATTCAGAAGAAGTTGAATCATTAATAAAGCAAGAATCAATCAAAATTTTAAAAAGGTTTAACACAGAAAGTCTTGATGGTGTTAAGAACTTACTAGCCGATATTACTGCAGCTTTTGTCTTTTATCTATTTCTACTTTCAGGTCGCAAAGAGCTAGACACCATTAAAGAATTCCTTGATGAAATTCTCTATAGTCTCAATGACAACGCTAAAGCCTTTTTGATTATTATTTCAACTGATACTTTTGTAGGATTCCACTCTAGTGAAGGATGGGATGCCTTGTTGACATCTCTGTTTCAACATTTTGGATTACCTGAAAATAAAATCTTGGCACAGACCTTTATTGCTATTGTTCCAGTGTTTTTGGATGGACTGTTTAAATTCTGGATTTTCCAGTACCTAACTCAAGCTTCTCCTGCTACAGCCACAATTTATCGAGAGATGAATGAATAAAAAATAAGCCGCAATGCGGCTTATTTTTTATTCAAAAGTCTGGTTCTTATAGCTATAGTCACTTGCATTAACGTCAATTCGACGCAAATGGCTATATCGAAATTCACGTTAGATTTACGTTACAGCCTATTGAGGCTTTGAGTAGTACAGAAATATTTTTGAAAGTGTTGCTTCGCGCCACTTTCAAAAATGTTTCTGGGTTTTAAATTAAGTGCAAAGCGCTGTAGTAAATTTTGGGAAGGCTAATATAGCAGACTCAACATCTTCAATTTTTACAACGTACTTACAATTAGGTTTACATCAGGTTATGAAAAAATTCCTACTGCTCATTACGATTATCGGTTCCTGCGTATTTTGTAACTCCGCTATAGCTGCACCATCGACCACAGAAGCTATTAAAACCAAATCCACCAACACC
>JBJTVM010000046.1:0-6246 GCA_046081205.1 Pseudanabaena sp.
CCATTATCTAGCAATCGTTTACGATTTATTCATAAATTATTTATAAACGTGTGCGGTTGCCCTGGCAATAGCTCAAAAATAGTTGCACACCGTGTTTTATCTAGACTACAATAATCAAGTATTGGAAATTTGGGGTAAAAATATGAGTCTCAAAAGTAATTTATTTGTTTCCGTGGGGGCTTTTGCTGTTAGTTTAGTAGCAAGTGTCAGCAGTGCTTTGGCTGAACCTAGTTCATGGTATTTTTACGTTACTAACGGCAGCAATTCAACAATGACAAGACTGACTACAGCTGAACAGGACAAGAATTGGGGTGATTTTGATATTGGTTCTGGAATTGCTCCAGGGAAAACAGTGCAGATGGTTTGGGATAAATCTACAAATGGACAAGATTGCTCACAATGGATCCAAGCTACCTACGACAATGGCACAAAGAGTACGCCCGTGAAAATAGATTTTTGTCGAAACCTTGATGATCCAATTGTGTTTTACTAGATTTATCTAAGTTTTTAGGAATCAAAGTTTATAAAAGCTGAAAATAGTTGTGCAAGCAAAGTCTACACAACTATTTTTTGGATGCAAGTTTGGATGCAAGTATAGATCCGAATTTTTGGCGCTTTTCCCGTAGTTCGCTTAATTGATTCAGTATAGATGTAACGATGCGTAGCACGCATCATTACATCTTTTTTATTGTCATCAAACTGACTGTGGTGAATCAAGAACGCGATCGATCAATCCATAGGCAAGAGATTCTTGAGAAGACATGTAGTAGTCGCGATTCATATCCCGCTCAATCTTTTCTAGGGGTTGTCCAGTTCGCTTAGCATATTCTTCATTCAACTTATGGCGAATCCGAATGATTTCTCGCGCCTCAATCTCAATGTCGGACGCTTGACCACGAGTGCCACCTGACGGCTGGTGAATCATAATTCGGGCATTAGGTAAAGCATAGCGCTTACCTTTGGTTCCAGCCATCAATAGGTATGAACCCATTGAAGCCGCCAGTCCAACACAAATTGTGGTTACATCAGCTTTAATGTGTTGCATCGTGTCAAAAATTGCCAATCCTGCGGAAACTGAGCCACCAGGAGAGTTGATATACATGTAGATATCTTTGGATTGGTCTTCAGAATCAAAGTAGAGCAATCGAGCAATAATCGAATTTGCCATCCCATCCGTAACTTCTCCACTCAGGAAAATAATTCGCTCCATTGACAGGCGCTCGTAGATGCTAATCCACTGCGTATATGAGTCACCAGGATAGCGATAGGGAACTCTAGGAACACCGATAGGCATAGTTTTTTGGTAATTGGTAATTGGTTTGCTTTTGGCTTTTAGCTTTTGGCTTTTGGCTTTTGGCTATGCCCTGTGAAATCAACTGAGCTAGCAGCTAATTGCTTAAACAAGTGCAGGGACTGCTTTAGGCAAATCCTTGGTACTTTCGAGTACGCGATCAATTAGCCCGTATTCTTTAGCTTGTTCAGGAGTCATATAAAACATCCGATCCATATCCTTGGTAAGTACATCAGGTGACTTGCCTGTAGTCCGTGACAGGATCCTCAGCATTGCTTCGCGATTGGTCAGTACTTCCTTCGCTTGAATCTGCAAGTCAGAGGCTTGTCCTCTAGTTTGGCGACGAGCTTGATGTAGGACAATGGTGGCATTAGGCAAACTCGCTCGGAAACCTTTGGTTCCACAGGCAAGAATCATTGCGGCTGTCCCCATAGCTTGTCCGAGGCAGATGGTATGGACGGGAGGCTTAATGTAGTTGAGTGTGTCACAGATGGCAAATGCTTCGGTTTCAAATCCGATCGCATCACCTGTGTACCAAGATGTCCCTGTGGAGTTGATATACAGGAAAATTGGCTTTTCGGGATCTTCGTATTGTAAATATAAAAGTTGGGCGATGAGCAATTCTGTGACATCGACACCAAGCTGCTGTTTGTATTCGTCGGGAGATACAAGAGGCAACCCAAAGTAAATAATCCGCTCTTTTAGTAGGAGCGAAGGTAAGTCAGGCGGCGGTGTGCGTCCGTATGACGAATCCCCTGAATAGGCGGCTTGTGCGGCTTGGGGAACAGAGCGAGAAGGTCGATCCATGTTTATTCGTGTTAATGACTCTGACATTGTTAGCTTATCACAGCGCTCCCACTGCAATTGTTGATCCTAGCCAAGATTGAGGTAGGGTTAGCCGTCTAGGGATAGTGTGCTTGGGAAAATAGCGACGCGAAGCGTCGCTATTTTCCCAAGGGTTGTTTTTTGTTTGACAGACTGTCTTTTGACGGCTAGAGCAAGTACCGTCATGATATATGCAGACTAAAATTCAACTCGACTTTGCGGCTAAGCCGCGTAGGGCATCAGCTATAGCTTTGCCCTTATTTTTCGTGAATATTTAAGGACTAAGTAACTATGAAACGCATTTTTTCTATTCTTGCGATCGCTTTAACCATGTTGGTGAGTCTTGCTTTCGGGCAACCAGCTTTTGCTGAAGTGTCCGCAGGCGCAAAAATCTTTAACAATAACTGCGCTCAATGTCATGCAGGTGGTCGCAACAACGTAGTTGCAGCTAAAACTTTGAAGTTAGATGCATTGGAAAAGTATGGCAAAAACTCTGTTGAAGCTATTACTTTGCAAGTTACCAAGGGTAAAGGCGCAATGCCTGCTTTTGGCAAAAAACTGAGTGCTGATGAAATTAATCTAGTTGCGAACTATGTGCTTGAGCAAGCTCAGAACGGTTGGGCTAAAGCATAAGTAAGTGAGTTAAGCCGTGCATTGCGCGGCTTAACTTGGAGAGAGACACATTTTTAAGGTGAGAGGCTATAGATCCCATGATTAATTCTAGTAAGTACCAATTTCAATCTAAATTTGTATCTAAGTTCGTAGTTTTGCTACCTCTAATCGCAATGGCAAATCTGACTAGTGTTAATGCAGCTATTTCTAAAACGTTAAAATCCAGCGCTAGCTCACAGATTTTTAACGCTAAGGGCGAACTGGTGGGAACTGCAACTTTTACCCAATCCACTTCGGGTGTCAAAGTAACTTTGCAAGTTCAGAAACTGGCTCAGGGAGAGCATATGGTGCATTTACATGAAAATGGTAAATGTGAAGCGCCAGACTTTAAGTCAGCAGGACGGCATTTTGATCCCAAGCGATCACCTATGGATGATTCCCATGATCACAGTCACCATATGCATAACAAACATCATCATACTCACTACAAACATGAGGATATGAAGCATGGAACTACTGATCATAAACCTGCGGGTGATTTGCCAAATATCATGGTTAGGCAGGATGGCACAGGAACCTTGACGGCAACCCTGTCAGAATTAACTCTAGGTACTGGTCGCAACTCTTTACTAAAGAAAGGTGGCACTGCGATCGTTATTCATGCAGGCGCAAATGGAAAATCAACAATTCCCAATGTTGACTATAAAACTCGGATAGCTTGCGGCGTTGTCAAATCCCAATAATCAAGAATTATCACTAATCAATGTTTGAAGCAGCTTCTATCCTTTTGAATTTGCATTTATCCCCTGCTTACAATATCAACAGTTCACAATTAGAAAATCTTCCACCCCCTGTTCGCGTTGCCCATGAAGTAAAAGCTTCTCAAGGAGTAGGTGGCACAATTCATATCGAACCCAATGATCGTCCTGTTGTGGGTAAAAAATCGAGAATCTGGATTGCGCTCACCAGACGCGGTGGCGAGCTTATCCCCTACGGAAAATGCAATTGTCGGTTAGAAGTGCGATCACTTACTGATCGCAATATCAAATTTACGGTGGCTAATCCTCTGTCAATTATTGAGCGCTATTTGGGGTTACCGAGTATGGAAGTCATATTTCCCCAAGTAGGTAGATATGAGCTGCAATTGAGTGGTTCCCCAAGGGAAGGAGCAGACTTCTCCCCCTTTGAATTAACCTTTACGACTAATGTGGGTAGATAGATATCAATTTGCGCTCAAGCCAAAATCAAGAGATTTTTTGAGAGTAGCGATTGGGGCTTGGAGACCAAGCCCCTACCATTGCAATAATGTAGGGATTTGGTCTCCAAATCCTCTTGCAGGATGTCATGGAAACATGATGACTATATTTGTTCTACGTAACACTGGTTTTAAAAATAATTCAGCGCAAAGCGCTATAAATAAAGAATGCTAGATTTATTGCTTGTTGCTGCTTTAGGTTTTTTAGGGAGTTTTGGTCATTGTGCGGGGATGTGCGGTCCCTTGACCGTCGCTTTTTCAATTTCAAGTAAAGATAGCAATTCCCAAAATCATCCTCAATCTTGGCAACAGCATTTGTATTTTCATGCATTGCTGAACATTGGCAGAATTTTAAGCTATGCGATCGCAGGGGCTTTTATTGGGGCGATCGGTTCGGTGCTAGTAGCTGGTGGACAGTTAGCAGGTTTAGAGAGCGATCTGCGGCGTTGGCTGGCGATTTTGACAGGTATTCTTTTGGTATGGATGGGACTTGTCCAGATTAAGCCAGAAGGTTTGCCAAATATGCCTTTCCTTAATCCCATGTCACTAGTGGGGCTACATCAACGCCTGAACAATGCCATGATGAAACTATCGCTGCATTCCCACCCACTGACGCCAGCTTTGCTCGGCATGACATGGGGATTGATTCCCTGTGGATTTCTCTACACGGCTCAGATCAAGGCGGCAGAAACTAGCAATATGACTCAGGGAGCGTTGACGATGTTAGCCTTCGGATTGGGAACTTTGCCATCGATGTTAGGTATTGGCGTATTTGCGGGTTTACTGAGTCGCGATCGCCGCAGTCAGTTATTTCGCTTGGGTGGCTGGATTACACTCACAATTGGCATCTTAACGCTATTACGCACCAGTGACATGGTGGACTATACGGGTCATGCAGGTTTGATTTTGCTGATTCTTGCCCTTGCTGCTCGTCCGCTCAGTCAGATTTTTAAAGCTTGTTCAGTCTTAATGACCTACCGCCGAGCGATCGGTGTTGGTGCATTTGTCCTATCTCTTACCCATTCTTTCCATAAGGTTGAGCATACTTTTCAATGGAACTTTGATGCTTTATCCTTCATGATTCCGCAGCACCAGATTTCAATTTGGTTAGGCGCGATTGCGATCGCGCTGATGGCTCCTGCCGCTCTCACCAGTTCCGATTGGATGATGACGAAACTAGGCAAATCTTGGCGCTATGTCCATTTACTATCAGTTCCTGCCTTAGTATTAGCATCAGTACATACGATCGCGATCGGCTCTAATTATCTAGGCGCGGTGGACTGGACTCCTAAGAATTGGATTTTGACGGTTTTATGTGGAGTGATTACAGTAGGGACTGTATTAATTAGGTTTTTGAGATTTGGCGATCGGAAACTGAGTAAAAACTAGCCTTGCATAGAGGTTCCATTTATGCAGTTAATTCTTGATACTTCTGTTTCAATGCTTGGGGTATCCGCATAGGCTTATTACTTTGGAGATCGACAAAAATACCAACCTGTTCGCCCAAAGCTGCCACTTCGCCATTAACCGCGATCGCTGCTTTTACAGTCCATCGCAAAGCTTCCAAATTTTGCATCCACATTTTGCCACTTGGCTGATCGGATATCTTGATCGACTGTTTGTAATCGATTTTTGTTTGTAAAATCACAGGTGCGAATCCATTTTTGATCTGTTCTTCCAATGGGAAATGACGGGCTAACATCTCTAAGCGCAAATCTTCTAACCATCGCACGTAAACAATATTATTCACGATTCCTGCAAAGTCAATGTCATAAGTCCTCACTGGTAGAGGTATTTCGATCTCAAATGGTTGTTTTAGGGCTGTTGCAGTCATAAAGTAACTTTTAAATTGCAAGTTAAAATGTATATTAAAGCATATAGGTTGTAAAATGCAAGTAACTAAACTATTGATAAAGTATGGATCAACTCAAACGCTCTCCCTGTCCTGTTGCTTGCACCCTCGATCTAATTGGCGATCGCTGGACTTTACTTGTGATTCGAGACATGATGTTTTTTAATAAGCAACGCTTTGAAGAGTTTTTGGAATCCCCTGAAGGCATTTCGACGAATATTTTGGCAAATCGCTTGAAATTATTGGAGGAGCTAGATTTAGTTGAGAAAAAACCTTACAGCAATCATGCTCGCCGCATGAATTATCAACTAACTGAAAAGGGAAAAAGTCTCCGCCCAGTGCTGAGGGTGATCGGGCTTTGGGGGTTAAAGCATATTGCGGATACTCAGATTCTTAAGGGCGATTTAGCAG
>JBJTVM010000047.1:0-2833 GCA_046081205.1 Pseudanabaena sp.
TTTCAAGCCCAAAAGATGAGGGGCGCGCCCCTCATCTTTTGGGCTTGAAACCTACGCCAAGAAGTGTACGCCCCTCACCCCTTGGCGTTTATGACCTAGTAAAAAGTTATAACTACGACAATTAGTTGCTAAATCCTAGTGTAAAAAATTAAGAATTACATTTTAAATTTATCAGAATTTATGCCTACACTTCTAGTCAAAAATATCCATACCTTAGTCACAATGGATAGCGATCGCCGAGAACTACATAATGCAGCGATTTTTGTGAGAGATAATGTGATTGAGCAGGTGGGACTCACCACCGATTTACCTCAAAACGCTGATGAAGTATTGGACTTACAGGGAAAACATATTGTCATACCAGGGCTAGTTAATACCCATCACCATTTCTATCAAGTTCTTACCAAAGTCATTCCCGCCGCTCAAAATTGCACTCTATTTAATTGGCTCCAAACTCTATACCCAATCTGGGGAAATCTCAATTCTGAAAGTATTTATATCAGTGCTCAGATGGCAGCCGCAGAATTAATTCTATCTGGTTGTACTACTTCAAGCGATCATCTCTATATCTATCCCAATGATTGTAAGTTAGATGATGAAATAGAAGGTATACAGGAAATTGGAATGCGATTTCATCCTAGTAGAGGTAGCATGAGCGTTGGAGAGAGTCAAGGTGGACTTCCACCCGATGCTTTAGTTGAGAAGGAATCTGACATTCTTAAAGACTCTCAAAGATTAATTGAGCAGTATCATGATCCTTCACGCTTTTCAATGTTACGCATGACTCTCGCCCCCTGTTCGCCATTTTCCGTTTCTCCAGATTTGATGATCGAATCAGCAAAGATGGCGAGATCCTATACCGGTGTGACATTGCATACCCATCTTGCTGAAAACAAGTCAGATGTAGACTATAGCCTTGCTAAATTTGGCAAAATCCCTGGAGATTATGCTGAGTCGGTTGGATGGTTGGGTAAAGATGTATGGCACACCCATTGTGTGAAATTGAGTGATGACTCGATCGCGAAATTCGGGAGCACGGGTACAGGGGTGGTGCATTGTCCCTCTAGCAATACTCGCCTAGGCAGTGGCATCGCCCCCATCAGAAAAATGCTAAATCATAATGTGCCAGTGAGTTTGGGTGTGGATGGATCGGCTTCTAATGATACGGGCAATCTGTTGCAAGAAGCGCGAACTGCTTTTTTACTAGCAAGGGTAAATGAGTGCGATCCCACATCGATGAGTGCTAGGGAGATCTTGGAAGTCGCTACCCTTGGTGGTGCAAGGGTGTTGGGGAGAGATGATATTGGGGCGATCGCTCCTAATATGGCAGCAGATTTTATTGCCATTGATATTGAGCGATCGCAGTTTGCAGGCGCACATCATGATCTAGTATCGGCTCTCATATTTTGTCCTGTGCCATCGGTTGATTACAGCTTTATCAATGGTCGTAAAGTTGTTGATCGTGGTCAATTGACTACCCTTGACTTGCCAATGCTAATCGAGCGTACTAACAAAATTGCTTACCAACTTGTCAATAAATAGTAAAAATCAATAAAAAATGTGAGTTCGATATAGCCATTTGCGGCGTGCTTCACACCCCGCAAATGGCGCAAAATTGTAAAAGTAGAGCGATTTTTACAATTTTGCGCGTTCATTGAATTGACGTTAATTTTAAAAATTATACCAAAGCACAAAATGGCTACTCCATTTTGTGCTTTTAAAACCCTTACAGGGTTTAGTTTTTAATTCACAGAAGTATCGCCACACTTCTATGAATTGGTATTACTTATAAAAATGTTGACTAAATGCGATCAATATCTGTTATATTTATTGAGGTCAAAAAACACTAAATATAAAGGGCGCTTAGCTCAGTTGGTAGAGCGTCTCGTTTACACCGAGAATGTCGGGGGTTCGAGTCCCTCAGCGCCCATACATTTCAGCTTCTAGCTACTTTTTTCGTACCAATTCCGTACCAATAAGATAAAAAATCTAGTCTTGAGACGTTCTAAGTAAAGATTTCATGAAATACTTCAAAGTATTTTTTAATCTGTCCTAAAACTATCCTAAGCGGTTTAAATGGGTTTAAGTGATTTACTCACTTACTTATCTGTTTGAGTGTATCTATAGCCTTTGACAGCTTAGACCTATGTTCTACAGAAAAGTTGTTACGCTTTGCTGTTGCTACATACTCCAACATCTCTATTACTGGTAATAGGGTATTACCTTGATTAGTCGAGTCTAGCAGTTGTGAGGCTATATTAGCTTCATCTGTATCGATTTTTTTTGCATACTCAAAAATCTGTTCTGCAAGGACTACAGGAACTCGTATAGTTTTCGTTTTTCCATGTTTCCAAGTTGGCAGATATTTTTTTAGAGTTGCTTCATTGCCTCTAGACATATTGCACTTGACACAAGTGATTTAATTAAGATACATCATATCACTTAAAAAGCTGCGTGTCAACATATTTCACTTGACACAAGTGATTTAAGTCTAGAAAGTGCTTAGTGTTGCCTACAGAAAAAAATAAGGTGATAGGACTAAGAAAAACTCGCTGTAGTGCTTCAAAGCTTGCTTTATGTTGGTTTGTACGTTAAATCAGCATATATAGCCAGAAACGCAAAACACCTTTACTATTGCTCTCCTAACAGTGAATCAACATAACTAGGACAGGGCAACCGCACACGTTTCTGGATATTTTGGTGTAGTTCATTTTTAGGATCGAGATTGCTTGATCCTAGAATTCTGCGATCACAAGTTTCACAATAAATACACAATTGACGGTTTTTGAAAGAACTTCCTATTTTGTATTCATTTTGATTGAAACCATTATCT
>JBJTVM010000048.1:0-6266 GCA_046081205.1 Pseudanabaena sp.
TTGCGGCAATTCCTTGGCAGTATTCTTCTAACTTTTGTTGGTCTTCGGGTGTCATTGGCTTCGCGCGGGGATTTTGTTCTATTATCTCATCTCTACACTTATAAGCATTTATACTCAGTGCTTAACTGAGATGCTCCCAAACAACTTCCTAAAGTTTGAGTGCAAAGCGCTGTAAAAGCGCAAAATGGCGTTGCCATTTTGTGCTAGATAAAAAGGATGGATGGCGCTCTGCGCCACCCATCCTTTTTATTGTTTTTCTGTTAATTGTTCGCAAATTTCGACTAAACGGAAGTTAGCAGGAAATCTCCCTTCTGCTTTAATTTGTTTGACATATTCTGACGGAATGCGCCAAAGTAGTTTGCTATCTAGAGCCTTGATAATATCTCCGTGATCGATTACTCCTGCAACTGAACCCACAGGCGATCGCACAATTACATAACGCAATTGTTTTTGTTCGAGTAAATTTACAACCGTAGAAATTGGTGTTTTAAGCTCAACCGTATCAATTTCATCCAATGGTTTGACGAGAGATTGCAATGACTTTGCTTGCCACTCACTACTATCAATATTGCGAATCGCACCAGCCGAAATAAGACCGCGATCGCGACCGTTTGAGGAAGCAATATAAATTGGATTTGCATCCTTGTCTTCCATTAACAAGAACTTATCCGCAAATTCACGCAATGAGATTTCAGCATCAACTAGTCGAAAATCTCTGGTCATCGCCGCTTCAGCATTAATATCAAGTAGAGCCTGTTGCAAATTGTTGAGATAGAGATAGCCACCTGCACTACCAAATAGGAACCATCCGATAAAGATCAAAAACAATCCACCAATAGGACTGCTGAACATGACCAATCCACCCAAAATCATTATCAAGATTCCGCAAAACTGCCCCGATCGCGCAGCCCATCGGATACCTGTAAAGCGATCGCCTGTGAGTTTCCAAATCACAGCCTTAAGAATATGCCCCCCTTCAAAAGGTAATGCAGGAACAAGACTAAACACCCCTATGATCAGATTGATGCGAGCAATATTCAGTGCAATCATTGTCCAAATCGTGCGAGTACTGCCAATGCTATCGGGTAAGGCTTCAATAGATTTAGGATTATTAGAAAAAATCACATCCCCTGCAATCAGCCAAGCCGCCATAAATCCAATCACACTCAAAACTAAGCTCACCAAAGGCCCTGAGATCGCAATGCTAAATACAGAGAAAGGATCTTTAGCTTCTTGTTCAACTGTATTAGCCCCACCCATAAATTGAATATTAATCGCGTTGATTTCTACGCCACGAGCCTTAGCCATGACCTCATGGACAATTTTATTAAAGGCGATCGACAAGAAGAAAAGCGTGGCAGTGATCGCCCCATAACCTAAGGAAAAAGACGGTGATAGCTTCGTATAGGCAGCACTCTGCCAAACAGCTAAAAAGCCGAGGATGAGAAACCATGATGAATCGATATATATGGGAATGCCAGAAATGCTGCCGATGCGGATACCGCCTCTCATGATGTGTCTGTCCTAAATTTTTTGTACTGATTGGCGCTAAAAGCTATTGATTACATTTTATCGCAATCATCAAAATGTTTAAGAATAAAGACGTGCGAAGCACGCCTTTATTCTTGGAATTCTTGGATATGCAGATAGGCGATCGCCTCTTCTTTATTGAAAATTTCATGATCAATCATGGCAAACCTCAAGCGTTGTAATATTTCGCCCATTTGCTTACCTGTTGCATATCCAAGTTGCTTGAGATCTGCGCCCGTTAATGGAGATTTGACCAGTTGCCATTTACTGAGATAGCCCCAAATAATGCGCCGTTGAGCGGGGCTAATTTTTACACCCGCCAAGATCAATGTTTGGGTGTCAAACTTTAGCAGACTTTGCGTAATATCTGACTTTTTTAAGTCAGGATTGGTTAAATTTGGCAAGTATGTTGTTAAATCTGCTAACTTCTGCTGCCTTGTTTTTTGTTCAGGGGTTAGCCCAAGATCTAGTTGAGTCACGATCTGATAGGGCAAATAGGATAACAATAGCTCCAAACCTAATTGCATCGGTGTATAGCTTTTGGACTCTATTCGATTGAGCAACTTGAGCCAATATTGCGATCGCCGCCATTGATGCTTAAACCCATTAGCTAAGTCTGTGGGTAGCTTTAAATCTGGATGAATACAGCGCAATGCACCCAATTGTTGCAACAGTTCAAACATTTCCCCTGCCCTAGGCTCTGCAAGAGTATAGAGCAACTCTGATCGCAGTCTGGCTCCACCGCTCGCATCATGAAGACCGCTTGATGTAGTCTCCATAATTTCCATATAGGTTTCTGGGGCGATCGTCAAGTCTAGGCGCACAGCAAAACGCACAGCCCGAAATAACCGACGTGGATCTTCCTCAAAGCTACCGCCACGAATGGCGCGTACCTGTTTATTGGCTAAATCTGCCAGACCATTAAAGCGATCGATGACTTTGCCTTTAATTCCCAATTGTGGTTCTAGCTCTATAGCTAGGGCATTCACTGTAAAATCGCGTCGCCACAGATCCTCTTCGAGAGTCGTCGCGATCACCTGTGGATTTGCACCAGCATAGGCATAAATCTCTCGCCTTGCTGTCGCCATGTCCATTTCAAAGTCTTGAATAGCATCTTGCAAGATTAATGCTGCTGTCTGAAATTTTTCATGAATTTGTAATTTTGAAGTAGGAAAGCACTCATGCAAAGCGATCGCCACTTTTATCCCTGCTTGCTCAGATCCATCGAAAACTAAATCTAGATCTTTAGGAAAAGGTAATGTTTTTTGATTTTGCCTAACAATGGCATCGCGTACAATTCCCCCAACCGCAAAAGCTCGTAAATTCAGATCGTGAGCAATCTTTGCTGTCGTTAAGATAACTTGCCATTGTAGAGGACTAAAAAAGTCAGCAAAGTTTTGTAAATACATACTTTTTAATTCTTTTGAGCCTCTGACAAATCTATGTAATCTTCAACATTTTCATTAAATCATCTTCTAATTTACAGAAGCGATGTCAACACATATCATAATTCAATATACCGAAGTCTTGGAGGTGAGTCATGGTTAATACAGTTACGGCTCCTAAAGCAGAGATTGTCAGCGATCGCTGGGTTAAGGCAACTTGGGATGAGTTTCAAACTTTATCTGAAGACCCTAACTATGCGGAGAAAGCTAGATTTTATTATGATCACGACACAATGAGGATAGAGATGGCAGCTTTAGGACCTTTGCATGGGCGCAATAATTCGGTTGTTTACGATGTGATCAGTCTGTTTGCGATCGCTAAAAATATACGTATTCTCAAGCTGACAAATACCAGTTTTCGGAAAACAGGTTTGCAAGAATGCCAGCCTGATTGTTCTTTTTATATTGGTGATAGTTTTTTGTTGCCACCTCAAAATAACAGTTCTATCGATCTTGATAGTTTTGAGATTCCCCATTTAGTAGTAGAAATTGCCACAACTTCCCTAAATGATGACTTGGGACGTAAGCGGATTTTATATGAGCAGTTGGGTGTAAAGGAATATTGGGTAGTGAATGGTGGTGAGTCGCAGGTTTATGCTTTTGAAATGTCAGGGGGACGCAGTGGCACAATTAGGGAGTCACAGGTTTTAGAGGGTTTGAGTATTGCCATAGTTGAAGAGGCACTTAAACGCAGTCTAACAGAAGATGATGGTGCAATCGCGAGATGGCTACTGCAAACTTTTACAGTCTCACCTGCCTAAGTTCTGTTCACATTCTCGAAATATTGATTGCAGCAGTCCTAATACTCTCTCTAAGTCTCCTGTCGCATGGGGCATGGTTTCATAGACAGCACCGGCGATCGCTAGTTTATAGGCTTTCCATGTATCACCGTTTGTGACGATCCCAAATACATCTATTTGTTTACCAATTTGATTATTACGCCATCGACAGGCTTGCATTTCCACTAAACATTGAGCTAATCCCTGCTCAAAGTCATCTTTTTTTGCTTCGACAATGCAGAGAAATGGAGCTTCTAAATAGGCCTTGCGTTCGGCAATGAGATAGTCGGCTGCGCCTGTGGCAACATCTGAAGATAGCGCTGCCCCCTTCCAGATTTTGAGATGTTCAAAGCTAATAATTGCTTCTTCGCAAATTGCATCGATAATTAACTTTTTCGATTCTTCATAATTTTGCAAATCGAAGCATTGTTCTAATCGTTTGAGTCGAAGTTGCAGAAAGTCGCTAGGTGGACAAGATTGAATATCAATATGCCATCTCTGTAATTCGTCTATGTTTAGCAACTTAAATGCTTCAGCATAGCGAAAATGCGAAAATCCTTTTTTCTTTTCAGATTTGGTGTTTTTAGTTTTTGTTGGCATAGTTATAAAATTTATAGATGTGACACAAAGGCAGTAATCGTAGAGATAGATTGTCGCTGAGTAAGGATTTATATCGATCTTGTAAATTTGTGTAAATGTTAGCATGACATCTAATCACAGCATTTTTCCTGAATCCTATACGGAGTTGCTTGTTGAGGTAAAGCAACGGATTCGGACTGCTCAATATGAGGCTTTGAGGGCGGTTAATGGGGAGCTAGTAACGCTCTATTGGGATCTTGGCAGGATGATTGTGGCTCGTCAACAGGGAGAAACTTGGGGAAAGTCGGTTGTGAACCAGTTGGCTAAAGATTTACAAGCTGAGTTTCACGGTGTCAGTGGGTTTTCTGCGGCTAATCTTTGGCGAATGAGGCTTTTTTATCAAACTTATGGTGACAATGAAAAACTCGCGCCAATGGTGCGAGAAATTGGATGGTCACATAATTTAGTAATTATGGAGAGATGCAAGGATGATTTGGAGCGGGAGTTTTATTTGCGAATGACGCGCAAATTTGGCTGGACGAAAAATGTGTTGATTCACCAAATCGAGAATCAAACCTATGCAAAGACTTTGCTGAATCAGACAAATTTTGATACGACTCTATCGGAGGATATTCGCGATCGCGCTAAGTTGGCGGTTAAGGATGAATATACCTTTGATTTTCTAGAATTGGGAGATGAACATAGTGAGAGACAACTTGAGACGGCGATTTTAGCTCAGGTTGAGCCATTTTTGCGAGAGATGGGTGGAATGTTTGCGTTTGTGGGTAGTCAGTATCGATTAGAGGTGGGAGATGATGAGTATTTTATCGATTTACTGCTATACCATCGGCATTTGCGTTGTTTGGTGGCGGTTGAGTTGAAGATTGGGAAGTTTAAGCCTGAGTATGTGGGTAAGATGCAGTTTTATTTGGCGGTGTTGGATGACAAGGTGCGAATGAAGGATGAAGGGCAATCGATTGGGATTATTCTCTGTAAGTCGAAGGATCAGACAATTGTGGAATATGCTCTGAAGGATGCGAGTAAGCCAATTGGGGTGGCGACTTATCGGCTGTCAACGCTGCCGAAGGATTTGCGGGATCAGTTGCCTGCGCCTGAGCAGGTGGCGATGTTGTTGAATGGTATTGAGGAGTAGAGCGATCGCTTTTAGCTTTGATACTGGTCATCAGTGCGATCGCTTGTTAACGATTAATGAAATTTGTTATAAAATGATGTACTAGTTAGCTGTCTAGTTATAGATGCAGTACAACCTCCTAATTTTTTGAAATTATTGACTATGCCAAAAACTGCTCTTGAACTAACGCTCTATGAACGCCAAGCATATTACCCATCCAGAAATTTGGATAGCTTACAGGATGAGGCGAGATGGACTGAGGCATGGAAAATTGTTTACAAAATAGCAAGCTTATTACGCGATCGCTACAGGACAAAGCAAATAATTGTTTTTGGCTCATTGATAAATAAAGAGCGTTTTACAAGATACTCAGATATTGATTTGGCGATTAGTGGATTAGCTTTTAAACAGTTTTATCAAGCTGTAGATGAAATCGAACTTCTTGCCCGTGATTTTAAGGTTGATCTAGTGAATCTTGATCGCTGTCGTCAAGCGATCGCAGAACGCATTAATAGAGAGGGTTTAGTAATTTGAAAAGTTCTCTAATAGATATCGCTGAGCGAATTAGAAATGATTTGGTTGAAATAGAAATGCTTGTGGAGAGAGCGATCGCAGGTTGGCAGAAATTCTTACAGACTAATGATGAGCTATATCTTGATAGTGTTCCATTAAGTTTACATGGATTTTATGGTGGACTAGAAAGACTTTTTGAAATTATTGCTACTCGTATTGATGGTGAAAGACCTGAAGGTAATGAATGGCATTACTCTTTGCTGATACAAATGAGTAATGATTTATCTG
>JBJTVM010000049.1:0-10376 GCA_046081205.1 Pseudanabaena sp.
GTGATGGTGCAAACCTCAATACTGTTTTTATACCAATTCACAGAAGTGTGGCTACAATTCTGTGAATTAAAACCCAAACCCTGTAAGGGTTTTGAAGGTACAAAATGGCGTAGCCATTTTGTGCTTTGGCATTACTTGCTTCAAGATTCTTTAAGGCGATAATTACTATTTTTTAGTACTATGTTGATAACCGTTTACCTAAAGATTATCGATGGCACTTGAGACACAAGATCTTACCTCTGCCCCTCCAGTAGCTCGCTGGCATACCTTCACCGCTGATGAATCGCTGAAATTACTCCAAAGTGATGCTGATCAAGGTATCACTAGCAAAGAAGTTGCGGCTAGATTTGAGCGTTATGGAGCCAATGAACTAATTGAAAAAGCTGGGCGATCTTCACTGCAAATTTTTATCGATCAGTTCACAAATATCATGCTGATCATGTTGATGGCAGTTGCTGTGGTCTCGGCTGTCCTAGATATTAGGGATAACGAATTTCCGAAGGATGCGATCGCGATTACTTCGATTGTTCTGCTCAACGGCATTCTCGGCTATATGCAAGAGACTAATGCTGAAAAAGCACTTGCCGCGTTGAAGCGGATGTCTTCGCCTAAGGTGAGGGTGATTCGCAATGGTGAAGTCATCGAAATCAATGGTAAAGAACTTGTCCCTGGTGATATCATGCTTTTAGAAGCAGGAGTACAGATTGCTGCTGATGGAAGATTACTTGATGAACAAAATTTACAAGTGCGGGAATCGGCTCTGACAGGGGAAGCTGAAGCCGTTAACAAAGAAGCAAAATTAGTTTTAGAAGAAGAAGCGAGTTTAGGCGATCGCCTGAATTGCGTTTATCAGGGTACTGAGGTCGTGCAGGGACGCGCCAAGGTGCTAGTTACAAAAACAGGAATGCAGACTGAATTAGGGAAAATTGCGGCGCTAATTCAAGATGTTGAAAATGAAGATACCCCTCTGCAACAGCGGATGACGCAACTGGGAAATGTACTCGTAAGCGGCTCTTTGGCTTTAGTGGGTTTAGTTGTACTTGTAGGAATGCTCAATAAAGGCAACTTTGGTGACCTACTAAAGACATCGCTGAGTATGGCAGTTGCGGTAGTGCCTGAAGGCTTACCTGCGGTAGTGACTGTCACCCTTGCTCTGGGAACTCAACGCATGGTTAGAAGAAATGCCCTAATTCGCCGTTTACCAGCCGTTGAGACTTTGGGGTCTGTGACCACGATTTGTTCTGACAAAACAGGCACACTTACTCAAAATAAAATGGTTGTGATGGGTATCCGCACAGGATTACATTCGCTGCAAGTTACAGGGGATGGATACGCCCCAGTTGGTGAATTTAGCATATTAGGAAACTCATCTGAAGATTCTACCTTTGCAGTAAACAACATTCCTGAAGTCCAACAACTGTTGATGGCATGTGTATTTTGCAATGATGCGATCTTGCAACAAAAAAACGGTGAGTGGATGATCATCGGTGATCCCACGGAAGGCGCTTTGCTAGTTCTGGCGAGCAAAGGTGGCTGTGAAGCGGCGGAATGGCAGCATCGGATGCCGCGCGTGTTTGAGGTTCCTTTTTCCTCTGAGCGCAAACGCATGAGTGTGCTGGTTCAGGGTGAGCATGGAGGACACGTTCTGTTTTGCAAAGGCTCGCCCGAATTAACTTTAGAATGCTGCACCCATATTCAAATTGGCGATCAGAGCCATGCGATCGCGGATCATCAGCGTCAACAAATTCTCGATCAAAATAATGAACTTGCTAGCCGTGGTTTGCGTGTCCTTGGATTTGCCTATCGTAATTTCTCGGATTTACCAGAAGATGGAATTACTGAAAAAGATGAAAGCAACTTAGTTTGGGTTGGCTTAGTGGGAATGCTGGATGCACCACGTCCAGAAGTTCGTGAAGCGGTGAAACGCTGCCGTGAAGCAGGTATTCGCCCTGTAATGATTACTGGGGATCATCAACTCACTGCTAAGGCGATCGCCGAAGATTTGGGGATTGCTGATTCAGGCGATCGCGTCCTCACTGGCAGAGAGCTAGAACATATGAGTTCCGAAGATCTTGATCAGGAAGTTAGGCAGGTTAGTGTCTATGCCCGTGTTTCTCCTGAGCATAAACTGCGGATTGTCCAATCTTTACAAAGACAGCATCAGTTTGTAGCGATGACAGGTGATGGTGTTAATGATGCCCCTGCACTAAAGCAAGCTGATATCGGTATCGCCATGGGGATCACTGGTACTGATGTATCCAAAGAAGCCAGTGACATGATCTTGCTGGATGATAACTTTGCGACGATAGTTGCCGCCACTGAGGAAGGTCGTGTAGTTTATACAAATATTCGCCGTTTTATTAAATATATTCTCGGTAGCAACATCGGCGAAGTCATCACGATTGCGTCGGCTCCATTGCTCGGCTTAACAGTGCCTCTTAGCCCTTTGCAAATTTTATGGATGAATCTTGTTACTGATGGGTTGCCTGCTCTTGCCCTTGCCGTTGAGCCAGCCGAACCAAACGTGATGAAAAGACCTCCTGTCGATCCCCGTGAAAATATTTTTGCCAGAGGAATGGGAGCATACATGGTCAGAATTGGGATTGTCTTAGCTATTATTACGATCGCGCTTATGGCTTGGGCTTATACTTACACTACCACCAACTTCAGTGACATCTATGACAAAGAGCGTTGGGCTACGATGGTATTTACGACTCTCTGTTTAGCGCAAATGGGTCATGCGATCGCGATTCGTTCCAACACGCAGCTATGCATTGAGATTAACCCAATGACAAATCTTTATGTTTGGGGATCGGTGATTATGACTACAGTTTTACAATTAGTCCTGATCTACGTAGAGCCATTCCGTAACTTCTTTGGTACACATTTAATCTCCCCAACCGAATTGGCAGTTTGTTTTGGTTTTAGTGCATTGATGTTTATTTGGATAGAATTAGAGAAATTGGTAATTCGTTGGTGGTTGTGGCAACGTCAATCCTAACGCCAATCTGAATGACATTCCTAAAAAGTATGCTAGGCTACAAATCTGGGTAGCGATTCAAGTGTATTAAAGTTCAAGAATCAGTGGAGGAGTTAATTTGAAAAAGGTTGAAGCAATCATTCGTCCATTCAAGCTTGACGAAGTCAAAATTGCTCTGGTAAATGCTGGCGTAGTCGGTATGACGGTATCAGAAGTACGTGGTTTTGGTCGTCAAAAAGGACAAACAGAGCGCTATCGTGGCTCTGAGTACACAGTTGAGTTTTTACAAAAGCTCAAAATCGAGATTGTCATCGAAGATGATCAAGTTGATATGGTGGTAGACAAAGTTATTACCGCTGCCCGTACTGGTGAAATTGGCGATGGTAAGATTTTCGTATCTCCTGTAGAACGAATTATCCGAATTCGTACTGGTGAAAAAGATTTAGAAGCTGTCTAAGTTTTTTGAACACCATAATGTAAATAGCCACATTTAAGAGAGTCGGGACGTAGTGCCGACTCTCTTAATATTTTTTTAGGATGCTAGTAAAATAGCTTCAAATATCTGAGCAATGAGCGCTCCCAGAATGACGACGGTCACATATTTCCCAATCATTGGATTTTTCCCGAGTGAGTCATCTTTTTGGCAGCCTGTGAGAAATAAAGACCATGCTTGTGTGGCATTAATAGTTTGGAATCGATTAAAGCTAGATGTAAATATTAAACGCATAGATTTTACCTAGTCTGAAGAGCATCAGGATGAAAATCGCAACGTTTTCTGCATCCTTAATTGTGAAGATATCACAAGAATTGTAATAAAAGTTAACGTTAGTTCAATATAGCCATTTGTGCAGCGCGAAGCGCAGCGCAAATGGCGCAAAATAGTAAAAATCACTCTGCGATTTTTACTATTTTGCGCGTTCGTTGAATTCACGTTACACTAAACGTTGATAGCGCATTCCAGGGTATGGCACGATCGCTCCTACAAGTTCTAAATGAGTTAAAGCACCTAATACTTCGCCCGAGGGTGACTTTGTTTGTTCGACAATCCAATCTAGACCAACGGGATCGCCAAACCCGATTGCTTGGAGAATATTTTGTTGTAATAGGGGAAGTTCCGCAATAGCGATCGCAGGAGCAGGTTGATCTAGATTTGGCAACATGCCTAAAGCTTCCAATAGCTCATCTATGCCTAAAATCGCCTGTGCGCCTCTACCAAGTAGTTTCAAGCAACCCTTGGCTTCGCTCACTTCAAGGGAGTTTGGTAATGCGTAGACATCACGACCATATTCATTGGCTTGATAGGCGGTGATTAAGGCTCCCGATCGTTCAGGTGCTTCCATTACCAAAGTAACACGGCTCAATCCTGCAATAATTCGATTACGGGCAGGGAAATGTGTTTTATCGGGCGGAGTACCTTGGGGATATTCGCTCACGACTAGACCTGAAGCAGCGATTTGAGCGTAGAGAGACTTATGTTTGTAAGGATAAATGCGATCGACTCCCGTCCCCACTACTGCTACGGTTTGACCACCAACCTCCAAACAAGCTTTGTGTGCTTCGCCGTCGATACCTTCAGCCATGCCAGAGATAATCGTAAAACCACGATTTGCTAGAGCTGAGACTAATTTTTTTGTCCAGCGCTTACCATAGGGAGTTGCGTTGCGCGTTCCCACGATCGCCACTGTATTGCGTTCATTCCAATGGGTCAGATGTCCGTGATAATAGAGAATTGGTGGTGGGTCAGGGATTTCCCACAGTAACTGTGGATATTCGCGATCGCTGGGAGTCCAGAAATTGAGATTATGATGCTCATGCACCGCCAATAGTGACACTGGTTCGACTTCGCGCTGTGCTTGGCGAATGGTTTCTAAAGTTTGTCCGCCAATACCTTCTACTACTTGCAAATCACTCGGCAAAGCCTGCCAAGCTTCTGACATGGAGCCAAACGCTTGATATAGCCGCTTGATTAAAACAGGCCCAATGCCACGTATTTGCGACCATGCTAACCAATAGGCTCTTTCAGAATTAGGGCTAAGACTCATGAATTCTAAGGTGTTAAGTACTTGGACAAGTTCTCAAACCTACAAAGTTGCGCCTCGCAGGAGTACAGCTTTGTGGGTCTAGATTTAGAATTAGTTATGTACATCTACATTATTTCAATAAATGATTAATTCCATGCTCTAGACGAGCGCTAACACTAGCTACATCGCACTCACTATCGATTGTCAATAATTTCTGTTTATAGCCGTAATACTCCAACAGAGGCATAGTTAGTTCTAAGAATTGCTCAATCCGCTTCTGAATTACCTCAATCGTGTCATCAGAACCACCACGCGATCGCGATCGCTGCATCAATGTCTCTTCGGAAGCCTGTAAATAAATGGCATGGTCAAGGGGACAGCCCAACTCATCCAGCAAAAAATCTAACTCCTCTGCCTGAAAAGAAGTACGGGGATAGCCTTCTAAAATCCATCCCTGCTGAGCATCTTCCATGCCCAGACGCAAGCGCATCAGCGCAATCATTAGATGATCGGGAACAAACTCCCCAGCATCAACAAAGCTCTTTACTTCTAAACCTAATTCTGTTTCTGTCGCGATCTCTAATCGCAAAATTTCACTGGTTGAGATCACAGGAATGTTTAACAAAGCTTGGAGATGTGTAGCTTGAGTAGTTCTCCCTGATCCAGAAGCACCTAATAGAACAAGTCTTGCCATAGAGTTAAGCCATTACATTTTTAAAAAAGGCGATCGCATCTTTGAGAGAAGCGACAAAGGTATCAATTTCAGCTTTAGTATTGTAGAAATAGACGCTTGCTCTTGCAGTACCACTAATTCCTAAAAAACGATGTAATGGTTGCGTGCAGTGATGTCCTGAACGAATCGCAATGCCGTCTTGATCGAGCATAGCCGATAGGTCATTAGCATGAATCCCGTGGGCGATCGTGAAAGCAGCTAAACCTGCGCGATGGTGACGGGGACCATAAACTTTAATATCGGGAATATCATCGAGATAATCCATCAAGTAATTAATTAATTCCTGTTCGTAAGCGTGGATTTTATCCATACCGAACGCTGTTAAATAATCCACCGCCGCACCGAGGGCGATCGCCTCACCAATTGCAGGAGTTCCCGCCTCAAACTTGTGGGGTAAACTAGCATAGGTAGAATGGTCGAGAAATACATCGGCAATCATTTCCCCACCACCCATAAATGGAGGCATCTCTAGCAATAAGTCCCGCTTACCATAGAGAAACCCAATGCCCGTTGGCGCACACATTTTATGCCCTGAAGCCACTAACCAATCGCAATCGAGAGCCTGTACATCAATTGGCATATGTGGCACACTCTGACAAGCATCCAGCAATACCTTTGCGCCTTGAGCATGAGCTAAGGGAATCATCTCTTCCACTGGATTTACACAGCCGAGAGTATTGGAAACATGGACAATTGAAACTAATTTGGTTTTAGGATTGAGCAAGGATTTGAACTGTTCTACACTCAATATCCCCTCCTCAGTTGGTTCTAAAAACTTAAGGACTGCCCCTGTCCGCTGAGCAATTAATTGCCAAGGCACGATATTGCTATGATGTTCCATAACCGAGAGAATCACTTCATCCCCCGATCGCAAGTTAGCCCAACCCCAAGTATAGGCAACTAGATTAATCGCTTCACTAGCATTACGGGTATAAATAATTTCTTGAGATGATTGAGCATTAACAAATTTGGCAACCTTTTCCCGCGCTCCTTCATAGGCATCAGTGGCTCTTGCGCTCAGAGTATGAGCGCCACGATGAACGTTAGCATTGTCATGCTCATAATAATATTTCCAAGCATTGATTACTGATGTCGGTTTCTGCGAACTCGCGGCATTGTCAAAGTAAATGAGGGGCTTGCCGTTGACCTCTTGATTCAAAATTTCAAAATCTGCTTTGACCCTTTCTGCTAAGGTTCTTTCGTAGGTTAATGTCATGAGGCTTAGATAGTTGCTGTCGTAACTGCTATCAGCATTTTAACAGTTCAAACTCCAAAAAAGCATGAAGCATTGCGATGCAATGCTTCATGCTTCTTATACCAAATCACAAAATGGCTACGCCATTTTGTGATTTTAAAACCCTTACAGGGTTTGCTTTTTAATTCACAGAAGTGTAGCCACACTTTTGTGAATTAGTATTAGGCGATCGCCTACAAGCAACTTAACTAAAAGTACTAAAATCACGTCAATTCGACGAACGCGCAAAATGGTAAAAATCTCAGAGCGATTTTTACCATTTTGCGCCATTTGCGCCGCGCTTCGCGCGGCGTACAGGCTATATCGAATTCACGTTAAAATCAAACTAGATCGCCAAACTAAACGAAAGCTCCATGACCAATGCCAACCTGCCCCGCCGTGAAAGTTTAGTCAATCGCTTAATTTTTGGGCTGACCACAAGTATCTCATTACTAGCCACAGCTACCTTGATCTTGTTGCTGCATATCCAACAAGGCACACCCGAATTAGAAGCCTTCACCACATGGCTGGCAATCGTGATTTTCTCTGCGGGGCTAGGTTCAGGGCTATTTGTCGCCATTTCCATTATTCGCAGTATTCAACCACCACTATCGGAGCTAGCAGAAACAGCCGAAGAACTATCTACAGGCAACTTGTCCGCGCGATCGCAGTTAAATCGAGCCGATGAAATTGGCGAATTTGCCAAAGTCTTTAATCGGATGGCGGCATATCTAGAAACCAAAACTGCCACCTTAGAAGCTCGAGATATTCAATTTGCTCTACAATCCCTTGATCGCGTATTGGTAAATACCACCGATCAATACAAACTAATTAAAGCGAGTTTAGAGGAAATCTGTAAACTAACAGGCGCACAACTGGGAAGCATTTACCTTTGGGAAACTCCAACCTCTCGACCTGAAGGCTGTCTAGTCCTAGCGGCAGAATGGGGCTATAAAACCAGTCAAGTCATGACCGAAATTTCCCTAGGCGAAGGCATCATCGGTCAGTCAGGACAACTGCAAGAAGCAATTATTTGGGAAGGCGATCGCCTCAAGGGACAAACGCTAGTTTATCGGACTCCCGTTGGTGATTTACTGCCTCAGAGTCTTTCCGCCTATCCTTTGATGCTCAGAAGCAGCCTTGTGGGTGTTTTGTTTTTGGCTAGTCTGACACCTCTTTCTGATCGCGGACGGAATATTCTCGAATCGATAGGTCGTCGTCTTGCCACAGCAATTAGCAATGCCCAAAGTATTGAAACGATCGCCCGTCAACGCGAAGAACTAACTACAGTATTCGAGCAACTTGCGGATGGCGTATTACTCAGCGATCCTGCGGGACGCATTCTCAAAATTAACTCCGCAGGACGTAAAATCCTCAGTTTCAATGCGGTGAATGATGGTGTAGCGGCATCACCTGTAATTGCCAAATCGATGGAAGAAATCGTCAAACAATTTGACATCAGACATCAAGATGGCGAACCCGTCGATCTGGCAAATCTCGTTGTATTTCGCGCCATGTCCACAAGCGAAGTGGTGGAAGATCAAGTGGTGTTGCGTCCTCCTGAAGGCAATGAAATTATTCTCAGCACGAAGGCTGCTCCGCTGGTTGGCACGGAGTCAGAACTAATTGGCAGTGTCATGATTTTGCGAGATGTGACGGAGCAGCGCTATCGCGACAAGGTGATGCAGGAAACCAACAAGATCATGATTGAGCAGCAAAAACGCATGAGTATTTTGCAAAGGCTCACCAACTTGATTAATCAACAGTTACAAGATCTTGATGTTCTTTTAGAATCAGTCGTAGAGGCAACTTGCGACGCGATCATGTGGGCAGAGATTTGTGTGATTGCCCTTTTCAACCCCAAGGAGAATCAACTGACTTTATCAGCAGTAAAGGGTTTACCCGATGATTTGCCTCTGCAAGAATCCTTTGATTTGAATGCTCAAAATTTAATTGCACAGGTATTCAAAGAAGGAATTCCCATTGAAATCAAAGCAGGGGAATCACATATGATTGAAGATTTACCAGTTAAAAGTGCTTTGTGCGTGCCAATTGAATCTAGTCGCTCGGGTCGTTTAGGGGTGTTAGCGATCGGGCATTTTCATTTAGAGAGAGCTAGTTCTCGCGAAGATTTAAATCTTCTGGCCTCCTTTGGTGTCCAAGCGGCGATCGCGATCGGCAACGCCCAATTAATTAACCAAATCGAAGCTCAAAATGCCCAGTTACTAGAGGCAACCCAACTCAAGAGTCAGTTCCTTGCGAATATGAGTCACGAATTGCGAACACCTATGAATGCAATTATTGGCTTTTCACAAGTGTTATTACGTCAGCGTCGTGATGCACTCTCTACTAGCCAAGTTGACATGGTAGAACGCATTCTTCGCAATGGCAAAAATCTGCTGGACTTGATTAACGATATTCTCGATCTATCGAAAATTGAGGCAGGAAAAATGGAAGCTCATCCAGAAATCTTTAATCTTGATGAACTGATTCATCACACCTGCGAAAGCTTACAGCCACTAGCCAATATCAAATCTCTCAATTTTGTATTTGAAAATCAAATAGGTACTTGTGCCATTTATCATGACTCGATTCGGATTAAGCAAGTAATTACCAACTTAGTTTCTAACGCTATCAAATTTACTGATAGTGGCGAAGTTTGTGTGGAGCTAAAATATGCTTCGGAAACGTCAGAGTCACTGATAGAGAAGACTTTAACTGATGTTACTGCTCCAGCAAATAATTCATCTAGTGAAGAATTACCGAATTCTCCTTTTGCAACATCCAATATTCTGATCTCTGTCCATGATACGGGTATTGGGATTGAGCCTGAGTTTCAACGCACAATTTTTGAGCAATTCCGTCAAGTCGATCAATCTTCTACCCGTAAGCATGGGGGGACGGGTCTAGGTTTAGCGATTACAGAGCAGCTTGTTTTAATGATGGGCGGCACAATTTCTGTAGAAAGTGTAGTTAATCAAGGTTCCACTTTTACAATTGAGTTACCACCAAGATTAATCTAAGAGAGAAAAGCGACGCAAAGCGCCACTTTTCTCTCTTAGATTTAATGATGACGATTCATTATTGATTCATGATCAATTCATTATTGGTTCATTATGTGAAATGCTTATGCCACGATACTTTCATTGCTTTCTATCTATTTGGAAATGCGTAAGAAATCTCTCAAAAAGACTTATAATCGAAGTCATCCCAAGTTAAGAAATGGCTACGCCATTTCTTACAGCAATTACCGATCAAACAAACCACAAGAAAAATTTTGAAAGTGTTGCAGCCCACATTCCGCTCTTATTTTACTGAAAAAAATATTTAAAACGAGACAATAAGGGTTTCAGCGATTTTCTAGAAAATTAATGATATTAATTCCTATTAGTACATTACTATTTAAAG
>JBJTVM010000050.1:0-5251 GCA_046081205.1 Pseudanabaena sp.
CTTACTAAAATAAATCCTTTCCTTTTCAAGACTACCCCTTTTTCTATTTGGGAGAGTAATTGATCATTTGTTCTACATTGGCTGTTAAGCCTTCACAAATCTCGTCAATTGGTAAGTCGTTAAAGTCATGCCCAAAAGGGTTTTCAATCTCGTTACCGATTTGTTCTACTCCCAATAAAATAAAACTTACTAGTCCTACCGCGATCGCTGCTAGCCAGTCAGTCTCAATTACGAGGTGAAATGGTAATCCAATACAGTAAATCAAAATTAAGCGCTTTAAATAGATGCAATAGGCAGGTGGGAGAGGCGTTTTAAGAATGCGTTCACAACTAGTTAAACCTTCTACTAAAGCATTAATATGACTATTCATCGTTACAAAATAGTTAGTGTCAATGCGATCTCTTTGGACTTGCTTTTGTAAATAGTCTCCCAGCCAGAGTGTCAATTCTAAGGGAGCATGTTTTACATTTCGCAGCTTAATAATTTCTTCTTCACTAAGCAAATTATCCAGATCCTGTTCAATCATTTCACTGCGTAGATGACGTTTTGTCGCGATCGCAAAAGCCGTTAATAATTTGATCGATTTTTCTCTTTGTGGTTTTCCCTGTTCATCACAATTGGTTGATATTTGCATTAGTCTTGATAAGTTGCGAATATTCACCACCAAGGTTCCCCAAGCTTTGCGTCCTTCCCAATAGCGATCGTAGGCGGCATTTGTCCGAAACACCAAAAGCAAACCTAAAACCAGATTAAAAACAACATTGTTAGTCAGATCACCAAAAACTTTGAGCGATATTTGTGGCTCGTAATAGTGAAACAGAGAGACTAAAAAGGCAAAACCCGCAAAAATTAGAACTCTCGGTAAAATAATCGGCGCAACAGATCCCTGAAGCTTAAATGCAAGATTGAACCATTTTAAAGTCATAATCTTGGTCGTCGTGAAAGTTGATTGCCTTAAAAATTGTATAATGCTTTGCTTACAAAGCTTCACCACGTCGATAGAGTTCACGGGCATAGTCTGTCCATGTTCCCTGTCCCCAATAGCGGAAGCAGCTAGTTTGAACTAAGAGATTGTAAAGCAGAGCTTGTTGGTAGTCTGATCGCTTAGTAACTGAGGGATCTTGAGCTACAAGCACATCATATTTCTCATGGAACTTGGCACTGAGTTTATTCATCGGCTCTAATACATTCTCATAGCCATGCACCCAACTCAGGCTATTTGTCCATGAAGCACCATCCATATGAAATTGATGGTCACTTGCTTTGAGTTCAGTAATTGCTTGTTCAACGGCGGCAGTATTAAGATTATGGTTTTGATCAACCTTATGCCAAACCTTATGCTGTTGTACCGCTTGAATCGTTGGGTAGTCATGAGAATTGACTCCAGATGCCTCGATCATTTCTAGATATTCGGTTCCATTTAAGCCTACAACTCCCGAACTACCACGACCATTATTTTTCAGTTGATCCCATACCAAAGGATAGTCGCGAGGGAATTCATTCATCATCACACCACCATTCTCACCATCGGCGATTTGCGAAACTAACGAAGGTACGGAAATATTGCCAAGCATCTGTCTACCACGACCTTTTGCCTCATGATAAGGCTGCATTTGAGCGACTAGTTTCGTATCTGAGCCTTGAGTTTTAATCAAAGCAGTGATACTAATCGATTCACCATTGGAATTCATCGCCACTAGACGATTAGGAAAGTATTTCTGATCTTGAGTTAGTCCTGAGCCATCAAGCCGTTCTACAGAATGTTCCTGAACCATTAGCCATCGATAGCCGCATTCTTTGAGAGCTTTGATATATTCATAGAGCGTATCGGGATGGTTGGGAAGATGCATCTCAGGCGGTGAAAACCCTTTAACCCGTTTTAGAGCATCAATACCAAAAATAGAAGCAAAATGACTTTGCCATGCTTGAATATGTAGTTTTATATCAGGAATTGGTGTCGATGGAACCACCGCATGACTCCACATCGTGCCGAGCCATTCTACATAGGGTTGATATTGGCGATCGCAGGTAATACGTTTGAGATTATCCAAAATGTCATAGCGCTGCATCTGCTGCAAGCCCCAAAGCAAATTCCCTGAATAGTCCAACATAATCCGAGGGTTACTGCCTTGAGCGACCAATTGCGGGATAAAATCACCCATGCGCCCATAACACCAAGCAAACACCGAAGCATTGTGGTTATCACCTTCTCCCTGATGTTCAAACATTTGTTGCAGATTACAAATTAGTGCTCCATTTGCTCCTGCGGGAATCGTAGGTTGGTGCATATGTAAGGCACAGGCAAAGGCAGAGGTAATCTCTTCAAGGCGCAGATAATTATTTAAAAACACAGGTGCATCATCTTGCACGGCGAGTTGAATTATGTCTTCATCTCCGCAAATAGCGGGAAAATCAGAGGCAACTGAGCCTGACGGTATAGGAGTAATCAAAACTTATAATACCTCAATGTAAATTTATAAAGGTTTTGAAATTATTGCAAACTGATCTCAAGGCTCCTATATTAACGTGAATTCGATATCGCCACACCTACAGTTATATCTATGACCTTGATGGTAGGATGCTGTCTATCAGTAATAAGGGTACGCCTAATGTGCCGACCACGATCATGAGCTACAGCTATGACAATGTGGGTAATGTGTTATCAATGACCGACACCATCAATGATAATCTTGGCGTAACCACAACTCGTCAATACGACGCATTGAATCGGATGACAGTTAACGTTCAAGACAACAAGCGAGTAGACTATGCGTACAATGCGATAAGCCAAGTCATAAATAAGAAGCGATATTCAGACATCACAGGAACAAATCTAGTCGCAGAGACAGACTACATCTACGACCAGAGCGATCGCCTCACTAACATCACCCACAGCAAAGGAAATGCTAGACTAAACCGTCATGAGAACGGACACCCTATTTTTCCAACTATTCCAATCTTTCCACACCCTACTATTCGAGCTAATCGATCGCCCCATATCAGAAGTAGATGGAGCTTGACTAGAGAAAAGATGAAGCAACGGGTTTAGCTAATAAATCCAATAATAGGCTATGTAATAGATTTGTCTGCTCTAGCATTGCCATATGTCCGCAGTTAGGCAGTTCAAATACATTCTCACCACAGCCATTAAAAGAACAATGAAAACTGGCAAGATGACTTACATACTTTGGTTCCATAATTTTGTCTTTGGCACCAGCAACAAAATAAACTGGCTGTCGCAACTCCGATACAATCTGCGGCAATTTGTGAACTTCTACTTCACTAGTAGAATCCAGCAAAGTTCCTCTTGCGGATGGATACTTTGCAGATACAAAATCGATCGCTCTTTGTCTACCCCAATCACGATCTAAGGTGCTGTAAACACTATCTTTAGCGAACTGAGCATGAACTAGGGGTAAATCTTTTAACCATTTTGGACGCAGCCTTAAAATAATTTTACCTGCGGTACGAAATTTCTCAAACTCTTCTTTGATATAAATACCCCCACCCGCATTCAAGCAAACCACCCCTAAAACCCGATCCCTTAATAAGTTAGCAGCCCATAGAGCAATTGCACCACCGAGAGAATGTCCCACCAACCAAACTTGAGAAATCTCTAGACGATCAAGCAATTCTTCTAAATCTCTTGCATAGCTAATTAGCGAGTATTCATCGCGATCGCCAATTTCTGAAAGTCCAAACCCTCGCAAATCATAAGCTAAACATTGAAAATCAGGTTGTAACTGAGAAATCAGTGGTTGCCAATAAGCTTTACTGAGCATCCAACCATGCAAAAAGGCTATTGTGGGAGCATTATGCTTTGACTGAGGAGGAGGGGTAAGGCTGTAGCTGTGTTTGGCTCCTTGAATGATGACACTAGACATATAGAGAAGAGCCTATAGTTACAAACAAAATGTGATCGCTTATCCAATAATATAGCAACACAAGTAGTTTAAGCGCAATGAAGGCGGTGCTCTTCTGCATCGCCTTCATGTATTTGAATTTTATATCGTAATGGTTTGGTTTAGCCATTTTGCGCTTTGGTATTAAGGCTATGTAGGGTTTTTCCTATGGATAACGCAAAGCGCTATATTAGTTTGTGAAGAAAGTAATCTGTCTGTAAGTAAATTTCTGGATAAATGACTAGGATTAAACAAGTAAATCGCCTGCAATCACAAATTAATCAGGCAAGTCAAGCCAATCAGCAAGAGCCGATAGAACCTTTTGTAGTAGCTGCTTTTTATCATTTTACAGAATTGTTAGATTATGAAACCATGCGAACTCCACTTAAGGAGTTTTGTGATGCTCTGCAACTCAAAGGAACAATCCTACTAGCCAAGGAAGGGATTAATTCCACGATCGCAGGTAGTCGCCAAGCGATCGATGCTTTACTAGCACACTTGCGGAACGATCCTCGCCTTCAAAACTTAGAGCATAAGGAATCCTATTGTGACGGAGTTCCATTTCAAAGGATGAAAGTACGGCTCAAAAAAGAAATTGTGACTCTAGGTGTACCAGATATTGATCCTAGATATCGAGTTGGTACCTATGTTGCACCTCAAGATTGGAATGCGTTAATTGCCGATCCTGATGTGATTGTGATTGATACGCGCAACACTTATGAAGTGGAATTTGGCACATTTAAAGGGGCTGTCAATCCTAATCTCGAAACTTTTGGCGAGTTTCCTGACTATGTAAAAGCACAACTAAGCCCTGAGAAACATCAAAAAGTTGCTATGTTTTGCACAGGTGGAATTCGATGTGAAAAGGCTAGTGCCTATATGCTCTCTCAAGGGTTTAGCGAGGTGTATCATCTTAAGGGTGGCATTCTCAAATATATAGAAGAAGTGCCAAAGGAAGAAAGTGTTTGGGAAGGTGAATGCTTTGTCTTTGACGATCGCATCAGCATTGATCGAGTTTAGATAAAATGCCACGCGAAGCGTGGCATTTTGCAAGGAATTTTGAAATTTTTGCATAGCAAAAATTTCAAAATTCCTTGGTTTGTGATTGAGTGCAAAAGGGTGTGAGTAACGAGACTGATCGGGATCGAACCGATGGCCTAGCGCTTAGGAGGCGCTCGCTCTATCCAACTGAGCTACAGTCTCTCTTGAAAAATCACAAATATATTAGCAAAAGTGACTCAGATATTATAACAACTGCTTGTTGATAATTATACCAAAGCACAAAATGGCTTATGCGCTTTGGTGTCCACGTTGGTATTAGAAGCGATCGCCTCAAATCATTGCACATA
>JBJTVM010000051.1:0-8047 GCA_046081205.1 Pseudanabaena sp.
AAAATGGCGATCGAGGAAGCTGCTACAGGCTTTGAAATCTAAAAAAAGGAGGTGCTTTGCACCTCCTTTTTTTAACGATCGCTGATTGACTGTTTTTTTTGCGATCGCAGTTCTTGCGCTCTAATCTTCTGCCAAACCTTAAAGCAAGCATAAGCCATTAATATCGTACTAATCGCTGCATAGGTTCCACCCGCAGGCATTCCTGAGACCGCCATCGCAATACTGCCAACCCAAAGGGTAAGGGCGTAGATAAATAAAACTGTCAGCCGTTTGGAAACGCCTGCTTGGACTAGGCGATGGTGCAAATGCTGCTTACCAGCCGACATCGGTGACTCACCTCGCCCAATACGCTGCACAATCACAGCCGTCGCATCCACAATCGGCACAGCCAAAATCATGTAAGGCATAATCAGAGCCACTGTCGCTACTGACTTAACTAGTCCGATTACGCTCACCCCAGCCAGCGTAAATCCTAAGAAATAAGCACCACCATCACCCATAAAGATTTCTGCTGAGCTTTTAGGCTTAAAGTTGTAACGCAAGAAGCCCAAACATCCTCCTGCAAGCGCCGCCGCAATCAGCGCCGCCGCAGGTTGCTTCATAAATAAACTAGTAATTAAAATTACAGCCGCAGCGATCGTCGTGACACCAGCCGCAAGCCCATCCAGTCCATCTAACCAGTTGATTGCATTTGCCATCCCTGATAGCCACACCATTGTAATTGGCAAGCTGAACCACCCAAATTTAACAATGCCGATAAATGGCACTGAAATAAAATCTATTCTCACGCCCACGCGCCATGCGGCAGCGGATACTGCTAACTGAGCAATTAAACGTGGTAATGGCGGTAAGTTAAACAAGTCATCGGCAAACCCAATCAAGAAAAAGGCTGCGCCACCGATAGTTACACCCCAAACTTCATATTCTCTAGTTTGCGGTAATATCCCAAAGTATCCGCCTGCCCAAACTAGCAGTAAGGCGCTGACACTACCCAAAAAAATTGCCACACCACCAACGCGCACGACTGGCGTTGTATGCATTTTACGATGATTAGGTTTGTCTACTAATCCTGCTTTAAGCCCAAAATGGCGAATAATTGGTGTACTCAGCCAGACCACGATCGCAGATACTGCAAAGGCGATCAAGTAAGGAATGGCAGTGGGATGAAGCATTACAAGAATAAAAGTAGGTGTTGAGTTTGGTCAAATTTATGCTTGCAAGCATAACACTGGATTGGCTAAACGCAACCATTTAAAGCCAATTTAAAAATTGCTCTGAGCACAATCTTTAAATTGATGTGAGTTCGATATAGGCATTTGCGGCGTGCGAAGCACGTTGCAAATGGCGAAAATGGTAAGAATCGCTGAGCGATTCTTACCATTTTTCGCTTTCGTCGAACTGGCGTTAAATTGGCTTTAAAATCATGTTAAGATGATAAGCCTTGTGAAAAATTTTGATCATCAGTAAACGTTAGGCATTAGTTCATGAAAGTTGTTAGCTCCCTCAGATCGGCAAAAACTCGCCATAAGGACTGCAAAATTGTCCGTCGTCGCGGCCGAATTTATGTTATTTGCAAATCAAACCCAAAGTTCAAAGCTCGTCAAGGATAATCAACGATTTTGCGTTATTTATCAAAGAAAGAAAAAGCCCATCATGCGATGGGCTTTTTCTTTCTGGATCTATCTAAGATAAAAAAGCGACGCGATGCGTCGCTTTTTTGTCTTAATCTCAAACGAAACGTGAATTCCATATATCTATATGCGGAACGCTTCTTACTCTGCAAATGATAGAAGATGGTAAGAATCGCTAAGCGATTCTTACCATCTTCTGCTTTCGTTGAGTCGAATTGACGTTAACGAATTCTTACTCTAAATCTCACAAATCCATAGGAGGTGGGAGGTGTTCCCGCAGCCGTAGCATTGGGGACAGAGGGGAAAGTAGGTGCTCCTGTGGTGCGAGTAACATTAACCGCCACAACACCATTGGGATTGGTGGTAATCGAAGCGGCAGGATTATTAGGATCTGGACAACGCTCTGCTCCTGCGGCAGCAGGTACTTCGCCTAATCCAGGATCGTAGTAACGACCGCGATCAGGCGCATCGTTAGCACCTGTCAGAAATCGTTGATCGCCTGCAGTCGTACCTGTCTGCAAAACAATGCCCAGATCCGTAGGCAATCCGCCATCGGTGGGTGAAGAACCATTAAAAGCATTGGCTATAAAATTGGTGTTAGCAGGAACTGGATCGCAGATTCTTAAATTGCCTGCAGCGCTTTGACCACGGTTTAAATAATAGATGGTGTACTCTACATCATCCTGAGGTCGCACATTCGGTTGACTGATCGCTCCACGCAAAGAGTTAGAGGTTGGACTTGGCCATCTAGCATCATTGTCTTCTGTACCAGGGCCATCGACAAAACCAGTAATGTCTGTGTTGTTGATGCGTGTAATTCGTTTTACCAGAACTACTTCAGGAGGTAAAACGGTAGATGTGACGACTAAGTTTGCAGTTGCGGGGTCATTGGAAGTTGTTGTACCGCCACCAATGCTGGATTGTAAGGTTGCTTGAACATTAGCCGTAGGAATAGTATTGGTATAGGTATTTGCAATATTCGAGACCACATCGATCGCCGCAGTACAGCTTGTATTAAAAGGTAAACTAAAGCCTTCTAAAGTAAAGCTTGTTTGTCCTCCAGCCAAGACTGGGTTAAACACACCACTAGTACAAGTAGTCGTGCCATTGGGTGTAGCAGCTATCCGCACGTTTGCTGGTAAGTCATCGGTGAAACGGATATTAGTTAGAGGACCACCTAACTCACCAGTAGTTTGACGGTTTTGGATGGTTACAGTCAGACGGCTGATCTGACCACCTGTGACCGAGGCTGGCGCAAAAGCCTTGGAAACGTTAAGGGCTGGCAATGCATTGAGGGTTGCAGATGCACTGGCTAAATTAGTCGTCCCCTCACGAGTAACGATGCTATTGGCTGGCAATGTATTGGTACGGTTACCTGCCGTATTCCGAGTAGTACGGATCGTGATTGTACAGGTTGTGTTAACAGCGAGATTAGCGCCGACCAAAGCAAATTCATTTACACCTAAGGTTGCCGCACCCGCAAAGCCCGCTGGTCTTGCACCACCTGGCAATATTACTGTGCCACCACAAGTAGTTGTGGGAACGGGATCAGGAAATACTAAAATTTCCGTAGCCATCGTGTCTACAAACGTCATATTTGTCGCTGTAATACCACCTGCAGGATTCTGAATCGTGATTGTTAAAACCGAGGGATCGCCAACAGAGTCTAAAGCAACTGGAGCAAATGATTTATTGAGCGTTAAGCCAAAGATCCCTCGAGTGAGAGTACCAGTGATGGCAGCAGGGTTGGAGAAACTCTCGGCTGTGGTTACCGTGTTTGCTGGCAATGTGTTAGTAAAAGTATTTCCGCCAGTAGCATCAATCGTCACATCGAAGGATACTGTACAAATCCCATCAGTCGCGCCCACAGCAGCAGGCAATGTGCCACCTGAGAAGGTAAATGTTCTAGGTCCGATCGCGCTAAAAGTACCGCCTGCACAAGTGGTCTGAAAGTCAGGAACGGTGGCAATAACTGTATTCGTCTGTGTCCAACTGTCTGTAAATGTCAGATTAGTTAGAGGAATATCTTCAGTGTTTCTAAATGCAATTGTGGCTCTGGATGTACCATTGGCACCTACAGCAGGCGATTGAAAAGTTTTCGTACCACTAAGAGGTGATATTACTACCAAGTTGGCAGTCGGTAGAGTTGCACCTTCACCTTCAGCATTGCTAAACGGAGTTGGAGTATTGCTATAGGTTTGAGGAGTGGGGAAGCTAGCAAAGGTTTGATTGATCTCAATTACATCAAACCGAAGTTGGCAGCTACTGCTAGCCGCAATACCACCTCCGCTCAGAGAGACACTGGTAGCACCCGCAACTGGCGCAAATGTTCCTCCACAGGTATTAGATGTGTTAGGAGGAGTTGCAACCTGTAAATTGGTAGGTAGAGGATCGGTAATTGCTACATTCGTGAGTGGTTCTGGTGTACCTCCTAGACTACGGCGGTTGTTAGTAATTGTAATGGTTACTTGAGAAGGTCTACCACGACTAACTGGGTTGGGGTTAAATGCCTTAGCAACGACAACCCGTGAAGCAACTGTCAATCGCCCTTCAGTACCAGTTACGCCATTGCTATCTAGACCTGAACCGTTAGCAATATCGTTATTGGGAATGGTGTTGTCTAAGTTTGTCCCAACTGGCGTACCTGCGGGTACAAAGACATCAAAGGAAAAGACGCAAGTAGTAGGTGCTGCGAACGTTCCTGCCGCAATTGTGCCACCTGATAAGCTAACCGAAGTACTACCTGCGGTTGCAGTAAGCGTTGGCGAACCACAGCCAACGAAAGTGGGGTTTGGTGGAGTAGCAACCACTAGTGGAGTGGGTAAGGTGTCAGTGTAGCCAACACCTGTTGCAGCTATAGGCGATCGGTTTTGGACTGTGATCGTGACTCTGGTAGTACTTCCAGGAGCAATCAAGTTAGGAGAATAAGTCTTGGTAACATTAAGTCCCGCAACAACAGTAAACCCATCGGTAGCGGGAGCAATTGGTTGACGACCTTGATCGTTACTAAAGTTGGAAGGGGTATTACTAATCGTATTAGTCTCTGCATTTGCTCCTCCAGGGTTAGGCAGGTTCCCAACTACTGCGCGTACATCTACTTGAATCGTGCAAGTTCCTAGAGCATTAGAAACTGGGTTAGACGCAGGGACGATCGCGGCTGCGCCCAAATTGGCACTATCGAGAGTAAAGGTAGTAGCACCAGGAGTGGGTTGAGTTGCCCAAGTTGTATTTGCACCACCCGCTATACAGGTAGTCCGAGCATTTGGGGTTGGTGCTATTTCGAGTAATGGGTTGAGTGTTGGGGGGAGAGGATCAGTGACGGACAAACCTGTGATCTGTGCGCCACCATTGGTAACTGTAATCGTAATTGTATTGACAGCCCCTTCAGGAATATTGTCTGGTAAACCTGATTTCGCGATCGTAACTTCGGTTTGGACACTAAGGTTCGCACTCGGAATGTTGCTATTGCTGATCCGATTCTGTGTGTTTAGACTATTTGCAGGAATATTATTTGTGTAAGTTCCCCCAACAGCCGAGGTTACAGGGAAGGTAATCGTACAAGCTCCATTAGCAGGAATTGTACCGCCCGTGAGCTGAATTGAAGTGTCGCCCAGTATGCTGCTAGCAGTCCCGCCCGCACAAGTAGTAGTTGGTGCTGGAGCGCCCCCGCGAGTATCAACAAACAGTTGCGAAGGCGTAGCTGGTAAGGCATCAACTAAAGTTGGTGGAGTTGTCGTGCCAGTAATTGCAAAGTTATTGGGGTTATTAATTGTGATTGTGACAAGAGAACGACCATCATCAGGGATCGTATTAGGAGTAAAGGATTTATTGATAGCTGCAGCAGCAAAAGTGCGAACCTGAAGAGTGGCACTAGTAGGATCGGGATTTGTGCCTACATTAGTGACTAAATCACCAGCATTAATCGTGTCGGTATGGTTACCAGAAACAAATCCACGCACAGGAAACTCGATAATACATTGTCCAGGCGCACCCGCAGGAATTGTAAATCCTGAGATACTGTAGGAACCTGAACTGCCACCACCACCACCAGAGTTAGGTTCCACCCCTGGGTTAAGAGTTGCAGTACCAGCACCTCCACAGGTATTTGTCGTAGGTGTAGGACTGGTTATGGTGATAGGACCAGGATCACTAACTAAAGTATGGTTCAGCGATGTGATTGTAATTTCTGCGCCCGTCGAGTTTCGCAAAGTCAAGCGATAAACGGAGTCAGTACCAGGAATAACATTGTTATTGGGAGTGAAACTATTGAGAATTGCAATCTGGGAAGAGGCTTGAGCAAGAGATGGTGGAGGTAGCAGCCACAGGTGCTGTGTGAGCACAAAGACAAAGCTCAGAAGAAATAGGCTAAGGTTTCGTAGAAGCCGATTGAAAGCGGGGATTGGGGTAAATGTTCTCCTCATGATCGATTAGTTTCCTTTTCCTTCGATTTGAATGTCATCCTGTTGATCTAGTAGCTGAATTTCCACCCCTTGCATATTTTGGAGGAAAAATTCTACCCGCCGATCGCGAGCGTAGTTAGTAATGTCATTTTGATTGGTCAGTCTCTGCCGCTCACCAGCCGAGCGAATTGTGATCCTTGAAGCTTCAATGCCTTGGCGGCGTAAGTAGTTACTGACAGAGCGACTACGTCTGAGTCCTAGCTCTAAGTTGTAGGCATCATTGGCTCTAGGGTCAGTATGTCCGACTAACTCAACGGTGATCGTAGGATATTGCTTGAGGGCTACCACAAATTTGTCAATGATCTTAGCGGAGGCAGGACTGATGTAGGGCGACCGCACACGTTTCTTAACAAAAGATGATACATTTGGCAACAATTAGCGAAAGCTAAGCAAAGACTATATCTAAAGCCTCAAGGATAGACTTAAGGTAGTTGTTGTTCCATCCAGCCTTGAGTCGTTTTGCCTTAACCCCAACCTTTGTTTTTTTGTCCCTCGACAATAAATTTAAGCCAATATGACGAATCACCGCCAGATTTTCGGCACTATAGCCTCGACAACATTGAGAAGCATCTTCATTAAAGCCAACATCAAGAACCCAATGTAGTTGATTTTCAATACTCCAATGATTTCTGACAGATTCGGCAAACTTGTGGACATCATTCTCCAGACTAAGTAGATAGTAGCGATATTCAGTGGAAGTTATTCCATTGATAGTACGTTGTGATTCAACCATACCAACACTTTTTAAATCTCTCCATTTCTCCGCACCAATTAAATATTCGGTATTACCCATTGTCCAATACCGCCGAGTTTCCATCCGTCCATGACCTTTTTCAACCGTTTCATAGAACTGATGTTCGATGTTTTTGAAGTTCTGTTCAGTTGCCAATGTGAATAGTTCCTGCACATCACGGTGGAGATTACCTTGATTACCTTTCAGAGCTAACACATAATCGGCTCCCTGTTCGATGATTGTGTTGGCGATTTCGGTCTGACATCCCATAGCATCTATGCTCACAATACAACCTCGGAGCGATAACATGTTTAGCAGTGATGGAATCGCCGTTATTTCATTCGATTTCTCTCCTACTTTCTTCTGTCCTAGCACCAAATGTTGCGATGCTGACCATACACTCACCATATGAATCAGACTTCGCTTATTTCCAGATCCCTTTGCTCCTCTTAGGGTTTTGCCATCAACGTTAATAAATTCTCCCTCTGTACTTTCATGCTCTGCTTCCATCCAGTTAATAAAGCATATTTGCAATGCTTCTGGTTTCAACCTCCCAAATAATCTCTCAAATGTATCGACTGATGGTATGCCATTGGCTAATTCTAAGAATGTCTTTAACCATTCTTCTTTCTCTCTACCGTATTCAACTATCTCGACGAAATTATCAGCTCCGCAAATTACCGCACAAATCGTGATTATCAATATGTCCATCAGCTTATGTAGAATACTGTGGGCTGCTCTAGGATCTCGCAAACTGGCAAAGTGAGTTTCGATGAGTTTGACAGGGCTGATTGTTGCTAGCATTTTCGACTTCTCTTTCTAAATATGTTCAATTCTCCTATTCTTACCTTTATCTTTGATATTTGCTAAGAAATGTATCTTCTTTTGTTAAGAAACGTGTGCGGTCGCCCTACTCTTTTCACGATTACATTTTGCACAAAGGGTTTGGAGATTGCTAATATCGTTGGTTCCACCTTGGGCTAATGGAACAATATGATCGATTTGTAATTTTTTGGCAGTAAGGTCGATTTCGTGACAACTTTGGCATTGATAGCCATTGCGATCAAAAACATATTTTTTGACTTCAGCAGGAATAGGAATACGCGGTGTTTTCTCTGTCATAAATTACTGCCGATCGCTTTCTAGATCAAAGACAACCTTTTGCCAATACCAAACTTCAGGCATATTCGGATGATCTTGCTTAGCAATATCGATCAACCGTT
>JBJTVM010000052.1:0-7019 GCA_046081205.1 Pseudanabaena sp.
TTCTGAGCAATTGTTTGAGCTCGTCTTCGGTTTCCTGAATGTCCAGCTTGTAGACTCCTGTCATGACTGATTCCTGTCTCGACTATTCCCTTATTATATCTGTAGTCTTAGTTTGGAGATTTGGTATTAGTGGTTAGGGAATATATGGATGAATTTCATGGGAACTAAGATGGTAGCGCGAAGGGCTACCATCCTAGGCATAAGCCATATCTAAGTTATAATTAGCAATACTGCATCATGAGGTCGATAAACAGATGGTACAAGTTCTAGCGCAACCCAAACTGGTAACTTTTGAAGAATTTGTAGCATGGAAGCCAGAGGATAAGTTTTATGAGTTACATAATGGAGTAATTGTTGAGATGCCACAGCCGACTGGAGATCACGAGGATATTGTTAGCTTCTTGAGCGAAGCAATTACGGCTGAGTATTTGCGCTTAAATTTGCCCTACAGGATTCCAAAGACGGTTTTAGTAAAAACGCCAAGTGCTGAATCTGCTTATGCCCCTGATGTTCTAGTTTTAAATCGTCCTAATTTGATAAATGAGCCATTATGGAAGAAATCAGCAACGGTTGTACAGGAAGCCTTGATTGTGATTGTGATCGAGGTGGTGAGTACTAATTGGCGCGATGATTATTTTATTAAAGCTAAGGATTATGAAGAGATGGGGATACCTGAATATTGGATTGTAGATTATTTGGGAATAGGTGGTCGGCGGTTTATTGGCAATCCTAAGCAGCCGACTATTTTAGTGCATGAGTTAATTGATGGGGAGTATCAGGTGAATGCATTTCAGGGAGATGCGCGAGTTATATCGCCAACTTTTCCAGAATTGAATTTGACGGCTAATCAGATTTTTGAAGCGGGTATTTAAGAGAAATATGAATCAACTGAATGATAAGTATTTTGGCAGAAGATAATTGAGTTAATTCATAGCTTGAAGGGGATTTGTGCTTCCTATGGATTGGAGAATGATGGGAATATATTAAGATCACAGGTATTTCTCTATAAGTTGATGAATGACAAGTTTGCCTATGAGATGAAGCAGCATGATCCAAAGGTAGGGAATGAGGAGGGTTGGGAAAGAATTTAATACCAATTCACAGAAGTGTTGCGACACTTCTATGAATTAAAAACCAAACCCTGTAAGAGTTTTGAAAGCACAAAATGGCTACTCCATTTTGTGCTTTGGTATAAAATATTTGTCAGCAGATGAGACGGAAGGTGGATATAAACTTCCCATTTCTGATGAGTTAGGATTGAGTGGGTATGTTTCTGATGTAGCGAAGCGCGATAATTTCTGTAGAGTGGTAATCAATCAATCAATCAATTAATCAAATAATAAACGGACAGGTTAGCGTTAAATAAAATCATTGCAATTCGTACAGTATTCATGTAAGGGCAAAGCATTACAGTCGCAATTTATTGATTTTGCGATCGCCATAAATCAGGAATGCTTTGCTCACAACCACACAATTTTCTAAATATGCTCGACTCATAGCAACAAATATTTCATCAGATAGTAAAACTTGTGAACGGTCATGCTATGATAGGAAAGCTTAAAAACGTAACGGGATGTAGCGCAGCTTGGTAGCGCACCACTTTGGGGTAGTGGGGGTCTTGGGTTCAAATCCCAACATTCCGATTCATAAATGTAGAAAGTTCAAAAGAAGTTGGGGGTGGCGCAAAGCGTCACCCCCAACTTCTTTTGCTGATAGCATGACTGATTGTAGCTATATTTCTGAAAATCGCGATAAAATCTTAGTTCAGTTGCAGCAAATTTCTTAGAAACCCTGATCGCATGATTTTCCCTGAGTATTCTGACTTTATTGAGCTATCGCAGCAGGGCAATTTTGTACCCGTGTATATGGAACTGGTTGCTGATCTCGATACTCCTGTTTCGGCCTGGTATCGTGTTTGTCAAGGTCAACCCTATAGCTTCTTATTAGAGTCAGTTGAAGGTGGCGAGCGGCTGGGACGTTATAGCCTATTGGGTTGCGATCCTCTATGGGTATTAGAAGCCAGAGGCGATCGCACTACGCAGACATTTCGTGATGGCACTGTAAAGGAATTTACAGGCAATCCCTTTCAGCATTTGAATAATTGCCTTGCACCAATTCATCCTGTGCATTTGCCCCAGTTACCCCCGAGTTTAGGGGGACTATTTGGCTATTGGGGCTATGAATTAATCAATTGGATTGAGCCGAAAGTTCCTGTATTTCCTTGCCAAGAAGGAGACACGCCTGATGGAGTGTGGATGCAGGTCGATAGTTTGCTGGTGTTCGATCAGGTTAAACGCAAAATTTGGGCGATCGCCTATGCAGATTTGAGTGATGGCAGTGGTTTAGAAAATGCTTATAAATCAGCCTGCGATCGCTTAACGGTGCTGGTGGATAAACTGCGATCGCCGCTGGATCGCCAAAAAACAGCGATTACTTGGACAAATCCCCGCCTGCAACCTCCTGTGAGTTATACCAGTAATGTTACCCGTGAAAAATTCTGTCAAGCTGTGGAAAAAGGCAAGGAGCATATTAAGGCTGGTGATATCTTCCAAGTCGTCCTTTCACAACGCTTAACCACAGAATTTAAGGGTGAGCCATTTAGTTTGTATCGCTCTTTGCGGGTAGTTAATCCTTCGCCTTACATGGCGTTTTTTAACTTTAAGGATTGGCAGCTAATTGGCTCTAGTCCTGAAATTATGGTCAAAGCGGAAGTAATTGATGGCATATCGCGTACAGTCTTACGTCCGATCGCAGGGACTCGTCCTAGAGGTGCAACACCTATGGAAGATGCCGAACTAGCCAAGGATTTACTCGCTGATCCGAAGGAAGTTGCCGAACATGTGATGCTGGTAGACTTGGGGCGCAATGATCTTGGTCGTGTTTGCAAAAGTGGCACGGTGAAAGTCGATGAGTTAATGTCGATTGAGCTTTATTCCCATGTGATGCATATCGTCAGCAATGTCGTTGGTGAAATCCGTACTGAAAAGACAGCTTGGGATCTGCTTCAGGCTTGCTTCCCTGCGGGGACGGTGAGCGGCGCGCCAAAGATTCGAGCGATGGATATTATCCATAACTTAGAAGGCGATCGCCGAGGCACTTATGCGGGAGCCTATGGCTATTATGACTTTGAAGGTCAGTTAAACACCGCCATCACAATTCGGACAATGGTAACGAAGGATGGCAAGGCTAGCGTTCAAGCTGGTGCTGGTGTGGTTGCTGATTCCGATCCTGAGAAGGAATATCAAGAAACCTTGAATAAAGCAAAAGGGATGTTGGAGTCGTTGCGCTGCTTGGGATAGTGAATAAATGAGAATGCGATCGCTCAAATCTATTAGTTGAGATTAATGGCGATCGCATTTATTCTATGAAATTAATGGCAAACTATCCTGTTTTGTTGAGGTAAAATCGAATCATCTAAGTTTGAAATCAGCATAAACATAGCATCATGACCTTTGAAGAAATGCAAGCTGTTATTGCAAGTATGTTGCAAGTACAGCGAAATTTACAAGAAAGCCAACTTCGTGATCGCGAGGATATTTTGCTATTGCGCGAGGATATCTTGCTATTGATTGAGCAAACTAAACAAGTTTCAAGCGTTCAGCGCAATTTACAAGAGAGTCAAATACGTGATCGTGAAGATATAGAACTATTGCTTGAGAAGTCTCGGCAGCAGGAAAGAATGGTCGATCGCTTAGTTGGCTATAGTATTTCGTTTGAGTCTGACAAGATGGATTTAGAGCAGAGACTAACGGAACTAGAACGCAAAAGAGCAGAAAGGGATAAATAGCGATCGCTAAATTTATCTCTTTGATGATTAGCGATCGCTGTTTGTGACATGGCTTAATCAGTATAAAGAGTAGATATGTACAATTTACTAAAACTATGGTTTGACAGTCTCAACATACCAGTCTTGAATAGATAAACCTGCCGTTTCAATTGCTCTAAGACAAAGGCTATAGATATTTTTAGCTGAAAAGTTGGATTCAAAGTAAACACCATTTTTCAATTGTCTTGGACTTCTAAAAGTCGTTTGCTCCCATGCTAACAAACGAGGAAATTGTTCCATAATTTCTTTGAAATACTCTGGCTCAAGATCTGCTAGTAAATTAAGTGTGGTTTCTAGAACTTCACGCCAGCTTTTTACAGAATATTCTTCTCCAAACATACGAAGCAACTTAGGAGTACTTCCCGTTATATAGCTTTTTTTATCTTGCTGGAGAGAATCATCTCCAAAGTACTGCCATATATTTATGATTGAATCTGCTAATTTCTCAGCTCTAAATTCAATATCTTCTCTACGCCATGTGTTTAGATTTTGGAAGTACGAATTTAATTCTAAATGACTATTTTGATATTCTTTTTTCTTGGTTAGAAAATCAGAATTAGAAAGTTCACCATTGTAAGCTGTAAGAGTCAAATTGCCAATTGTATGAATGAATAAATCATAGGTAATTTGCCAGTCCCGCCCTAGGCTATCTTTCCAAACATCATTTAAGGTTTGAGGCATAATATGTTCAATCGTCAGGTTGTCGAAACTAACTTGCTCTCTATGCCTGAAAGATTCTTCAAGTGATTCTAGGATAAGCTTTGCCTTTTCAGTACGATTGCTGCCATACATTTTTACATCTAGCAGTCTTTCTCTAAATTCCGCGTCCTTTGGATAGTCTTTAGTCTGCAAAACTATTTTAACTCTCTCAACAAATGAGTCAGATGCAATATCAACCTCTTTGGCAACTTGTGAATATAATAATGCAAAGATTCGGTTTAGCCCCCTCGTTTGAACATTGCAAACAAATCTGCGAAGCAGGAAATTTTCTACAACTCGAAAAACTTCAACAAATTCATTTTCGGATATTCGCAATTGCTTCCATTCATCATAGCAATTCAATAGAAATGGATAGACAGTTGCAACTTCTAATCGATTGATTCGTATTAAATGCTTTCTGATTTTTAAATTACTTTCTCTTTCTGGAGATAGCAGTCGAGAATAATAGTCGGCAAACTTATATAAATCTTGTAGATGTGATAATGCATCACTCTGGCTAATTTTTTCCTTAAGTTGAAAGTAGATGTCACTTTGTTTAACATCAATTCCATTTTTAGTTAGATAATGTCGAATATATTCCGTTAAATTTTCTCCAAGCAAATCTTGCATTGGTTGCCAATATTTTGTATAGATTGAATCCTGCTGCTCAATATGAATTCGCATAAAGAAATAGTTGCGAATCAAATCGGCTTGAGTCAAAGCTCTTCCCTTGGCGTTTAAGCTTTCAAACACAAGATAGGGATCATCATTAGCACTAAGAACAACACTAACAATGGAGAGACTACTACAGATGATTTTCTGAAGTTGTTGCAAATCAATATTGAATTGCTTGATTTTCTTAAAGAAAAACGAATAACATTCAAGGATTGAGCTATTTATAATTAGCTCATCACCTTGAATCAATTTATGGAATATTTCTCGGTCAACTTGTGTTGGTTGCAGTTTAAAGTAATCTACGCCATCTTCATGAAGATTAGTTAAAATAGCATCAATTTTTGCCGATAATTTACTCTCCTCTGAGCGCATTGCATGATCTCGCAAAGCACAAAGCAAAATGAAAATAGTTGTTAATCTTTGTTGTCCATCAATGAGTAAGTATTTACTCACTCCTTCAGGTATGGAATTAGTAGGCATCGTCACGATCGAACCCATAAAATGAGTTCGTGGGGTTTCCAACTCACATAAGTCTATAAGATCATCCCAAAGCATTTGCTATTCTGATTTCTTCCAGCTATAGGGACGTTGAAACAAAGGTACAACATACTGTTTAGTTCCCTCAATAATTTGTTGTAACTTTGTTTCTGATGCCTGCATAAATCTCTACCCCTAAGTTTTTATCTTTAAATCAATTGCATGAAAAGCTTGAGGAAACCTAAAATATCATACATATAATATAAATTAGCACTAAATGAAATATACAATTACGCTGCAATGGTCTGATGAAGATAAATGCTTTGTTGTTTTCTTGCCAGACTTTACCAAAATCAACCAACCTTGCACTCATGGCAAAACCTATTCAGAAGCACTGCAAAATGCTAAGGAACTGATCGAAATTCTAATAGAGCTGGCGATCGAAAAGAATGAACCATTACCGAAGTATAAACCATATTACTATGGCAAAATCTCAGAATAATTAAGTGGGAAATTACTCATGTGAAGGCGATCACCTAAACTAAGATTTAAGCTTGATAAATATTACAAATAGAACTTAGCCAGACTTTACTGAATATTAACTAAATGATAAAACCTCTATTGATTGTTGGCAGTGATACGGGTGTAGGGAAGACTATTTTAACGGCGGCTTTGGCGGCTTATTGGTTGACCTATCGCGATCGCAATGCATCCCCAACTGAACCGAGTAAATCCCTTGGCATTTATAAACCTTTGCAGTCGGGATCAGGCGATCGCGAGTTCTATAACCAGACTTTCTTGCTTTCGCAAACCCTTGCCGAAATAACACCTCTATATTTTGAAACGCCGATCGCTCCTGCGATCGCTGCTTATAAAGAAGGAAAAGTAATTGATTTGGGGCTGATTTGGCAACAGTTCCAGAAATTGCAACAGCAAAAGGAATGTCTGTTAGTTGAGGCTATGGGTGGTTTAGGCTCACCGATTACTGATGAATATATTGTGTCGGATTTGGCTAGAGACTGGGCTTTAGAGAGTATTTTAGTTGTGCCTGTGCGTTTAGGTGCGATCTCTCAGGCGATCGCCAATGTGGCTTTGGCAAATATGCAAAAGGTAAAGCTAAGAGGAATTGTGCTGAGTTGTTCGCAGATTTACACATCTGAAGAAATAGAAGAACTTGCGCCACCACAGATGATTTCGCGGCTTACTTCTATTCCTGTTTTAGGGATCTTGCCCTATATAAAAGATTTGAGCGATATTTCACAATTGGCAAGTGCAGCTTCAGAGTTAGATATAGAGAGAATTCTGATTTAGAAAAGTAAAACCCAAAAAAGAGAGATGCTGC
>JBJTVM010000053.1:0-4795 GCA_046081205.1 Pseudanabaena sp.
TGCAATTTCTATGGGATTAATCGTGAATGAGTTGTTAACTAATGCCTTTAAATACGCATTCCCGAATGATCATCAAGGATTGATTGAGGTGATTTTATATAGGTGTGTGGATGCTCATAATTTACATTTAATTATTCGTGACAATGGTATTGGCATTCCTGAAACTGTTGATTTTAATGCGACAGCTTCTCTGGGTTTAAGATTAGTCCGCATTTTGACACAACAACTACGAGCAAGCTTGGATTTATCCTGCGAGGCGGGTACAAGTTTTCATTTTACGTTGGACACCAATCCCTGTTAAATCTAAACAATAAAGAGTCATCACGAAGTACTGCTTCTTTGTCGTTCACGCAAGAGATTACGGCGATCGCATCACTGCAAAAATATTTTACGCACCAAAGTTTAATAGGATCGATAATAAGTTAAGTATCTGTAAAGAATTAAAAAGCATAACGTATGTTATCAGCCTACCGTGATCATGTTGCCGAACGCGCTCAGCAAGGGATTCCACCTTTGCCATTGAATGCTCAGCAAACCTCGGTGCTTTGTGAGCTATTGCAAAATCCCCCCACAGGTGAAGAAGAGTTTTTATTATCATTACTGCGCGATCGCATTCCTCCAGGGGTCGATCAAGCTGCCTATGTCAAAGCAGGATGGCTAACGGCAATCGCTAAGGGTGAACTTACATCACCTCTAGTTTCACCCACAAGAGCTGTAGAACTGCTCAGTACGATGGTAGGGGGCTATAACGTCCAAACCCTGATTGATTTGCTGACCAATGACCAACTGGGTGATCTCGCGGCAACTGCCTTGAAGAAAACCTTATTAGTGTTTGATGCATTTAACCAAGTTTTAGAACTATCCAAGACCAATGCCAGAGCGCGATCAGTGATTGAGTCATGGGCTGCTGCTGAATGGTTTACTAGTCGTCCTGTATTGCCTGAAACTGTGACAGTGACTGTATTTAAAGTCACAGGTGAAATCAATACTGATGATTTCTCGCCCGCTTCTCAAGCTTTCTCTCGTCCCGACATTCCTCTCCACGCTCTAAGTATGCTGGAATCGATGATGCCTGAAGGTTTGCAAAAGATTGCGGAACTCAAGCAAAAAGGACATCCCGTTGCCTTTGTTGGCGATGTCGTGGGTACAGGTTCTTCGCGCAAATCAGCAATTAACTCAGTACTATGGCACATTGGCAACGATATTCCCTTTATTCCAAACAAGCGATCGGGTGGAGTAATTCTCGGTAGCACGATCGCTCCGATTTTCTTTAACACTGCCGAAGATGCGGGAGCCTTACCAATTCAGTGTGACGTTACAAAATTGGAAATGGGAGATGTAATTACGATTCACACTCGTGAAGGTAAAATTACTAATGAGGCTGAGGAAACACTCTCTACCTTTAGCCTTGCTCCTGATACAATCGCGGATGAAGTTCGTGCAGGAGGACGAATTCCTCTCCTAATTGGACGCAGCTTGACGGCAAAAACTCGCCATGCGATCGGGCTTCCTGCTAGTGACGTATTTATCCTTCCTGCCACACCTGCTGACACTGGCAAAGGCTTTACGCTTGCTCAAAAAATGGTTGGTAAAGCTTGCGGTGTAGTTGGTGTACGTCCTGGTACTTCCTGTGAACCGCTAATGACCACAGTTGGTTCTCAAGATACAACTGGCCCCATGACTCGTGATGAATTGCAGGAGCTTGCTTGCCTAGGATTTAGTGCTGACTTGGTAATTCAGAGTTTTTGTCATACAGCCGCTTATCCTAAGCCTACAGATATCAAAACCCATAAAGAACTTCCTGACTTCTTCTCTAATCGTGGTGGCGTAGCGCTGCGTCCTAATGATGGGATTATCCACTCTTGGCTAAATCGGACGCTCTTACCTGATACCGTTGGCACTGGTGGCGATTCCCATACTCGCTTTCCTTTAGGTATTTCTTTCCCCGCAGGTTCAGGGTTAGTTGCTTTCGCTGCGGCTCTTGGCATTATGCCTTTGGATATGCCTGAGTCTGTGCTAGTGCGCTTCACAGGCGAATTGCAAGCTGGTGTCACCCTGCGCGATGTCGTCAATGCCATTCCTTATATTGCCATTCAAAGAGGGTTGCTGACTGTCGAGAAGAAGAACAAAAAGAATGTCTTCGCAGGTCGGATTATGGAAATTGAAGGTTTACCCGATCTTAAAGTAGAGCAAGCCTTTGAATTAACTGATGCCACTGCTGAACGTTCTTGCTCTGGTAGCACCATCAAGCTAAGCACTGAGACAGTTGCTGAGTACTTGCGCTCAAACATCGCCTTGATGAAGAACATGATCGCTCGCGGCTATAGCGATGCCAAAACCCTCTTGCGTCGTATTACCAAAATGGAAGAATGGCTCGCTAATCCTGTGCTCATGGAAGCTGATCCTGATGCTGAATATGCGGAAATTATTGAGATTGACCTCAATGAAATCAAGGAGCCGATTGTGGCTGCACCTAATGATCCTGACAATGTGAAGTTGCTTTCAGAAGTGGCTGGCGATCGCGTGGATGAGGTATTTATTGGCTCCTGCATGACCAACATTGGACATTATCGTGCTGCTGCTAAGGTCCTCGAAAAAGAAGCTGCCGTCAAAACACGTCTCTGGATTGCACCTCCCACTCGCATGGATGAATTCCAACTCAAGGAAGAAGGGGTTTACAGTACTTTCGGTGTAGCGGGAGCTAGAACTGAAGTTCCTGGTTGTTCTCTCTGCATGGGTAACCAAGCAAGGGTTGCCGACGGTACAACGGTGTTCTCAACTTCCACGCGCAACTTCAATAATCGGATGGGCAAAGATGCTCAGGTGTATCTGGGTTCGGCGGAATTAGCGGCAGTCTGTGCATTGCTAGGTAAGATTCCGACGGTGGATGAGTATCAAGCGATCGTCACGAAGAAGATTGATCCTTTTGCAAGTTCTTTGTATCGCTATCTCAATTTCGATCAAATTGTCAATTTTGAAGATCAAGGTCGCGTGATTCCTTTAGACCAAATGCCCCGCATTGAAGACATTTTGGGTATGCCTACGGCTACAAAGTAGTATAGCTATATTCAGTTCAAAACCCAAATAAAAACGGCGCGAAGCGCCGCCATTTAAATAAATAAAAGTGGAGCGAAGCGCCGCTTTTATTTATTTGGATTTTATAGCAAAGCACAAAATGGCGTAGCCATTTTGTGCTTTGCTGTATATTCAGAGACTCACTAAATTGTCACGATGAACTACTGTCTCTTCACCATCAAAGCCTAGCAATTTAGGGATATCTTCTGATTGAGAGCCAAGAATGCGAAGGATATCACTACTGCTGTAGTTGGAGATTCCCCTCGCGATCTCTTTGCCTTCACGATCGCATAAACTCACAGACTCATTCGCATCAAACTTGCCCTCTACTTGCATAATTCCCGCAGGTAAAAGCGATCGCCCTTTGCGAATAACAGCCTGTACGGCTCCATCATCTAAAAATAATTTGCCTAAAGGAACCATACCATAAGCAATCCAGCGTTTACGGGCATTCACTGTTTTCGGTTGAGCCGCGAATTGTGTACCGAAGTTCTCGCCATGCAGAATCGCTAACATGCGATCGGGAAAAGCACCTCTAGTAATTACCGTGCGAACTCCTGCGGCTGAAGCAATGCGAGCTGCATCCAGTTTTGTGGTCATGCCGCCAGTCCCCCATTGTGTGCCACCACCTTGAGCGCCTAATGCTTGCTTCTCTCCGATCGCCTGTCGAAGTTCTTGGAGTTCTGAATATTCGACAAACTCAATCGGTTTAGCTTCAGGATTTTGGCGTGGATCATCAGAATATAGGCGATCAACATCGGTTAGGAGAAATAACCAATCAGCTTCGACAAGACTAGCTACTAGAGCCGATAGCGTGTCATTATCAACAAATTTCAATTCATCGACAGCAACCGTATCATTCTCATTCACAATTGGCACTACCCCCATCTCCAATAACTCATGGAAAGTGGCATGGACATTCATATAATGCTGACGCTGAATCAGATTTCCACGGGTTAATAAAACTTGAGCGACAGGCTGTTGTAAAGAACCAAAAAAGTCGTCATAAATCCTGATCAAGCGCCCCTGTCCTACGGCTGCGACGGCTTGCTTTTTGGAGATTTTGCGTGGACGTTGTTTTAGTCCTAGTCGGCCGCAGCCAATTCCCACTGCGCCCGAGGAAACTAAGACAACGCTATGCCCCTCCCGTCGTAGATGCACGATCGCTTCAACTAATTTGGCGATCGTCGCTAGCTGCAAATCTCCTGATTCGGGATGACTGAGGCTAGATGTGCCAATTTTAATAACAATGATCTGCGGTTGCATTTGTAAAGAGTAGGATAAAAAATCTCGCGATTTTTTATCCTACAGTGCTTTGCACTGAAATAAAACTGAATATTTATGTTGAGAGTTTTGGTCTAAGTTGAAAATAGGTTGTAATTTTAATAGCCGATCGCCGCGAGATCGGGATGAAAACTGCCAACTTTGAGGCGATGGACTTCTGTTTCCATTGTGCCATTGGGATATAGACGCAAATGTCGAAATCCGGGAGGTTGACTGTCAATTTGGAACTTTTGATTTTGTGGCTCAAACTGGACACAAGTCGAAGGAGTCACCAAACAGCGCACAGAATTATGGGGAGTTTCATAAACTTGATCAAAGTCTTGATGGGCATGTCCATTCAAGACAACTTCTATTTGTGGATGACGATCGCAAATTTCCCAAAACTGATCTTGGTTTTCTAAACAAATACCATCAATCCATTTGGAACCAAGTGGCA
>JBJTVM010000054.1:0-13475 GCA_046081205.1 Pseudanabaena sp.
GCAGGTGCAAGCGATTTGGCAAAGGTCGTCATCTATGGATAAATGGATGACCTATGAGATTCATATGGGAGTGACCAAATTAATTGATACAGAAGAATCTTTGCAAATTCAACCTTTGCTGCAAGTGCAAGGCGATCGCGAATATCGTGATGAAGGGATGCAATGCGATCGGGTGTGGGGCAGTTATTTGCATGGTTTATTTGAGTCAGCAAATGTCCGCAAAGCTCTAACTCAATTAGCTAATATTGCTGAGCATCAAATTTCTTCGCAGTCTTGGCAAGAACATCAGCAATGTCTCTATGACGATATGGCAGATTTAATCGAAACACATCTAGATATAACTCCAATTCGTTGCTATCTAGATATCTAGATTGTATGCACAGAGAGATGCCTATACTCAGTCTTTAGAAACCATACTGCTTGAAATTGATACATACCCATTTGAAAGTGACTAGATAATGCTACGATTTTATCTAGTTGCCGACTAATTGCAAAGAGGAAACGGCTATGAAGGATAAAACATATGCCACACGCAAGCCGTATGTCGTCGTGTCTTCAGTAGTTCCTTTTAATTCAATACAAGCTAGTCTTCAGACTCGTCCTTTTGGAAATCAAAATCAGAGTGTTCCAAATACGACTCAAGATCAAACATCCGATTCACCGAGATTCACTGCTCGCAGCAATCTACATTCTTTGATAGATTTATCCACTAGTTCTCCCATTCAGCAACAGGAAAACAGTGAACTCCCTCACAATATTTCTCAAGAGCAATCTGCGGCAAATTTAGTTCAAAGGCAAGAATTTCGTAGTGCTCAGTTAGAGAGAATGCGGCTTGGTAATGTCCAGAGAAGATCTGTTGATCAGACAAATAGCGGAAAAAAACACAATATTTCTCAAGAGCAATCTGCGGCAAATTTAGTTCAAAGGCAAGAATTTCGTAGTGCTCAGTTAAAGAGAATGGGGATTGGTAATGCCCATAGAAGCTCTGTTGATCAGGCAAATATGGAAATTACTCCTAATATTGCTCAAAGGCATGGACAGAAACTTCCTAACCAATTACGACTCAAAAAAGAGGGAATGAATACAAGTACTAGTGTTCAAATTCTCCAAAGAACGCCAGAATCACAACTTATTCAACGTGAACTAGACCAATCTAGACTCGATCGCTTAAGTAATGGGTTAGGTAAAGGGAAGTATGGCAAGGTAATTGGAGCAGGATTAGAAGAGTATTTTGATACCCTCTCGGATACAGAGCTTGTTCGTTATAAAGCTCTGCAAAACACTAAGTTTGATACAATAATCGAGGGCTTAAAAGAAAGTTCGTTATCAACTATCACCGAAGGAGTTTCCAATTTTGCTCAAATCCTTGATCTGGTGGGTGCAGCAGTGGAAACGGGTGAAGATGCTGCTGAAATTGCAGCAATGCTACCTTCTTTATTAGGTACAGCCAGCAAGGTGGTATCAGCCAGCTCTGACGTGGCGATGGAGGGATTTGGTGGTGCAATTGGTGGGATTAAGGATACTTATGAAGGTGGATCTTCGATCGCTAAACAAAGTAAATACGTAGAAGGAGGGATGACCTTATTAAGTGGAATATCGGGGATTGCTTCTCTTATTCCAGGAGTGCCTGACGCTGTGGGTATAGCTGGTGCTGGAGCCAAAAGCTTAGGTGGAGTTACGAAAATCGCTAATACTAAGATTAATCGTAATGCGATCAGTAAATTGAAATCTGAGGCAGGATCTAATACACAGTTAATTGCCGCATTAGAGATTCTTGATAATCGCATCGGCTATTGGGAAGGAGCGCAACAAACAGTACTAGGCGGAGTGGAAGGCGTAGGTAGTATGTTTGGCGGTGTAGGCAAATGGGGTGCAAGTCTGTTTAGTAAAGGTGTGGAGACGCTTCCAGGTTGGGGAATGTATGCGGGTCGGGCTATTGGCAGTACAATCACAAGCAGTATCGATAGTAATGCTCAAGTCAAAGAACGAGAAGAGCAAGAAAAGTCTACCCAAAAAGCCGCCATGCGTGCGGCTGTGAACTCTAGCGTTGGCAATCCTGAACATATCGGTAGGTTACATCGCTTGGCTGTTTTGATTGAGCCAGATTTTGCTGAAGAAATGGATAGAGCGATTGATTTATTAGATGACAAGAAAAAAGAAGATGTAAAGAATGCTATCAAAGCGAAAAATACATGGAATCCTAGTTGAGCTAAATAATCATTATGTCTTCTAATCTTGATTTTACTAATCAAAAGCGAGTTTTGGCTTACTTTCAACAAGCTATAAAAGAATTGGGCTATGACACAAAGCTATTTGAGCCATCAGATGATCCATCTTTATTGAAAGCGCCGCTTTTATTAGTGGGTTTACCGAGAGATTCTGAAGGACGCGATCGCACGCTTAACTTTACTTTTCTGATACAAGGCGATCAAGATGATTTTGATTATCTAAGTTTGATCCAGTGTTATGCACCGTTGCCTTTTAGAGCTTTGCCTGATGAGCATTATGGGTTAGCAAGACTCATTCATGAAGTTAACAACCATGTCTCTGTTGGTAATTTTGGCATAAATCAGGAATCTAATTTGTTCTATCGTTATGTAATTACTTCTGAGAAATGGGCTTTGATAGAGCCAGAAACATTACAACAGATGCTCATTTTATGTGTGCATATGCTAGACGTATTTGCGCCGCTAATCAATTCTTTTATTACCAAAGAAAAGACATTGGAAGAGATTCTGCAATCTTTGGAAGATTGATTTTGTGATTTAGTACTTCTGGTGTTAAAGCCACAAAATATTTATTTAACATCGATAGATTGGCATTTGTGGCTTGCAAAGCAAGCCGCAAATGCCCAAAAATGGTAAGCATTGCTTAGTGATTCTTAATCATAGGCGCAGTAAATGCCTTGAAGCATGATATTTTAGCTTGAGATGCCTAAGATACTCAGTCCTTAAAAAACATGCTGCTTGAAGTCGAAAACTTGACTATTCGTTATGGCGATGCAGAACCTGCGGTCGATCGCGTTACTTTCCATCTACAAGCAGGTGAAGCACTAGGATTAATCGGCGAAAGTGGCTGTGGTAAGTCAACAATTGGGCGATCGCTAATTAAGTTATTACCCCAATATGCCAGAACTGAAGGGACGATCTGTGTCGATGGTGAAGCGATCGCTGAGAAAAAAGATGGCACATGGCGAGGCGAAAAAGTCGGCTTAATATTTCAAGATCCGATGACAAGGCTTGATCCATTGATGAGTATCGAGGCGCATGGTTTAGAAGTTTTAGCGTCCCATTATCCTAAGCTATCAGCTCAGTCCGCGAAACAACGCCTCAATGATGCACTCAAAGCTGTTCGCATCGATCCATCGCGAGCTAAACAATATCCCCATGAATTTAGCGGTGGGATGCGTCAGAGAGTAGCGATCGCCCTGTCGTTACTGTTAAATCCTGTATTGTTGATTGCCGATGAACCAACTACCAGTCTGGATGTCACCGTAGCCACTGATATTCTCAAAGAGCTAACGGAACTTCGCAAAAGCCGTTCAATGGGGTTGCTTTTGGTTACCCACGATCTCGGTATGGTTGCCGAATATTGTGATCGCATTGCCGTGATGTATAACGGAATAATTGTAGAAACAGGATCAGTTGAAGAAATTTTCCGATCCTCCCAACATCCCTACACACAAAGCTTACTGGCTTCAGTTTTGCATTTCCATCCTGAAGGATTATCTTCTAGTTTAGATATTCAAGTAGACATTCAAGAAACACCTGAAGTTCAAGATCAAGCTATTCCTGAAGCTAGCCCAGAAAATAGTCCAGAAAACAGTTCAGAAAATGTTTTAGAAGAGAGACAAGATCGGGAAGAAGTCAAAGTGACTGAAAAAAATCAGATCTCTCCCAAACCTTCACCCAGAGTGATTCTCTATGTCAACCATCTGCAAAAGCACTATGTAACAGGCGGCAATTTACTCACAAGATTAGTTGATCCTTCTATTGGTTTGGTTAAAGCCGTTGATGGCGTTGACTTAGAAATCCTATCAGGAGAAACCTTTGGTATTATTGGCGAAAGTGGCTCTGGCAAAAGTACTACAGGACGCGCAATTCTGCAATTAATCAAGCCCGATCGCGGTTCAGTAAGGTTTAATAGCGTTGAACTAACTAGACTCAAAGGTGAACAACTGCGCCAAATGCGATCGCAGATGCAAATGATTTTTCAAGATCCGCGTGCCTGCTTCAGTCCCTACATGACCGTATTTAACAGCGTTGCCGATCCATTATTGATCCATAAACTTGTCCCCAATCTCGAATCAGCCCGCGAAAGAGTCTATGCAATTCTTGAAAAAGTAGGACTTAATTCTCAACTAGCTGAACGCTATCCTTCTGATTTGTCAGGTGGTCAATTGCAGAGAGTAGCGATCGCCCGTGCCTTGATTACTAACCCTAAACTGGTGATCTGTGATGAGCCTGTGAGCATGCTTGATGCGTCGATTCAGAGCCAAGTTTTGCAGTTAATGCAGGATCTTAAGGAAGAATTTAAACTGACCTATATTTTCATTACCCATGATCTCGCTGTAGCCCAATTTTTCTGCGATCGCATTGCCGTGATGCGTAGCGGTAGAATTGTAGAGCAGGGCAGTACCGCAGAAGTGTTGACTAATCCCCAGCACGAATATACCAAGGCTTTGATTGCTTCAATTCCACGTATTCCTTACATCAACAGCTAAACCCAAATAATTTTGAAAAGTGTTGGATGGCGACACTTTTCAAAATTATTTAGATACAACTTCTTTGAAAACTGCGACAATGCCCGACTTCAAAAAAAATATTTTCCTTGATTCTCACTTCCTTAATCCCGATCGCTCTAATCTTGAAGATATCCGCAAGTTGGGCTATGCCTTTGTAGATTTGATCGTGGATTCAGTTTTGGATACTCAAAATCAGCCCTTTGTTAAAGATGAGTCTGCTTTCGATATTTTCATTCCTGAACAAGGACAAGATTTGCAAGAATTGATGGCAGAGGTGCGATCGCAGATTTTGCCACGTACAGTTAACTTCCAAAATCCTCGCTATATGGGACATATGGATAGTGTACCTAGTGCGATCACGATCTGGGCGGATGCATTAGTGTCAGCAATTAACAACAACATGCTGAGCTATGAGCTTGCACCTGTATTTACGGAAATGGAAGCACAATTGATGCAATGGTTTGGGAATCTTTTTGGAATGGGAACTGATTGTTTTGGCACACTGACTGCTGGCGGTAGCCTTGCTAATATTTCGGGACTATTATTAGCGAGAAACTGGAAACAGCCTCAGAGCAAGTTCTCAGGCGATTCCCGTGATTTAGTGGCTTTTGTGTCTGATGCCGCACACACTTCATTTGAGAAGGCGATGAATGTGATTGGCGTTGGCAAAGAGAACTTAGTGCGAGTTACCACAAACTATCGTGGCGAAATTATTTTAGAAGATTTAGAATCTTCTATTCAAAAAGCAATTAGAGATGGGAAACAACCTTTTTTTGTAGCGGCGATCGCAGGTACTACGGTAACAGGAGCAATTGATCCGATTCAATCAGTGGGAGAAATTGCTAAACGTTATGATTGTTGGTTTCATATCGATGCCGCCTATGGTGGAGCAGGTATTTTTACACCCAAGCTCAAACCTTTATTTCAAGGCTGCGAACTTGCTGATTCTATGACATTCAATCCCCAAAAGTGGCTATGGGTAGCACGAACCTGTGCCATGTTGATTGTCAAAAATAAGCAACATCTTGTTGATGGTTTTGATGGGGAACTTCCTTATATGGATGATCGCACACTTAATTTCGGCAATCTCAATTTGCAGGGAACGAGACGTACTGACAGCCTCAAGTTATGGATGGCTTTAAAGGCAATGGGAACTTCGGGTTGTCGTTACCTAGTCGAGCGATCGCTTGATCTGTCTGACAATCTGCGCCAATGGATTGATGATTCACCAGAATTAGAGCTAGTCTGCGAACCAACTTTAAATATTATTTGTCTCAAATCCAATGATCCTCAACTTAGTAGCGTAAACCTGCGCCAACAATGGATTGAAACAAGTAAGCTATGGCTATCATTGCCACTTTGGAAGGGCGATCGTATTCTCAAAGCTGTGATTTTACATCCCTATGCAGGCTAGCATCATATATATAGCAATCCTAAATGGGTTGTAAAAGCGCACCCCGAAGGGATGCACTTCCACAACCCTCAAAAATCCACAAATGATTTATGACTGCAATAACTTTTGTTAGTTAATAATTTGCTCTAATTTTTAAAAGTGTGGCTATACTTTTGAAAATTGGTATTAAACTACAACTAATTTGTTTGCAAGATAAAATTTATGGCTTTGCAGATCCTCGCTAGCAATTCTAACCTTGATACTTTGTGTTTAAGTTTGGACGGACAACTTGATACATTGACTGCTTCTGATTTAGAGAAATCTCTTCAGTCCAACCTAAATCAAGATGTTCAGACAATTATTTTCGACCTCCAGAATTTGAGTTTTGTCTCTAGTGCAGGGTTAAGAGTCTTTGCCAAGGCAAGGAAAATAATGAAATCAAAAGATGGCAAGGTGTTTTTTACAAACCTGACCCCTCAAGTGAGAAAAGTATTTGATATCGTTAAAGCTGTGCCGATTTCTGAAGTATTTGCAAGTATTGAAGAACTAGATGCATACTTGACCGTAATGCAATCTGAAGTAGAAAACGACTAATTGCTTTAAGAAACCATCTAACAATTGCCTAGATTTCTCCATCCCCCTTAAAAAAGCGGGTAATTAAATTCTTTCCCTTTTTTAAGGGTGATTGAGGCGGATCTCTTGGAGCTTTTGACCGCAAAAAGTAATTCTTAAATTAATAAAGACAATACTGCCTAGCCCTATTGTCTTTTAGTATTAAGCCAGATGCTGAAGTAATGCTTGGCGCATAATCTCAATAGGGACAGGTTGATCTAACCAAAATTCCAATCCGATCGCTCCCTGATTGATCAGCATTTCCAACCCATCGATCGCTTTGAGTCCCCTAGCCGCCGCAATTTGTAAAAATTTTGTGGGACGTGGCGTATAAATCAGATCATAGGCGATCGCATGATTGGGCAGTAAATTCATCTCTGCCTCAGAGATTGGCGTATTAGGATCGCTTGCCATTCCGATTGGCGTGGCATTGATCACGATTCCCGCAACTTCCAGTAAATTCGGTATTGAAGCCCAAGGATGTACCCGCAGATTGTAATCATGGAGTTGGCTAGTCATTGCCCCATGAAATTTTTTCATCTTCTTAGGATTGCGTCCTACGACGTGAATGACAGGACAGCCCAATTCCAAGCAAGCCGCCACAACCGCCTTAGCTGCCCCACCACTACCAAGGATCACCGCAGGGCAGTTTTCCCAATCACAATTAAGTTGTTTGAGTGGGCTTAAAAAACCTGCCACATCCGTATTTGTGCCAATCCAGCGATCACTTACTCGCTTCACCGTATTGACAGCACCAACAGTTTTGGCGATCGGCAAGATTTCATCAAGTAGCGGAATTACTTCAACTTTATGGGGAATGGTCAGGTTAAAGCCTTGGATTGATTGAATCGCTTTTAGCCCTGCGATCGCCGCAGGTAAATCCTCTACAGGGATCGGGAATGGCACATACACATAGTCTAGCCCCATCGCAGCGATCGCGGCATTATGCATCACAGGCGAAAGGCTATGACTGACGGGAAAACCCATCACCCCTAAAATTTTGGTTGTTCCTAAGATGCTTCTGCTAATAGCTGCTGACCTCACGCAATTAAAAAACTATGACACAAATGTTGTGCACAAAGGCTAATAAACCTTAGATTAGAAGTGCATCTCTTCTAATCAAATGGCTTTTTGCCAACAGAGTAATTTAGCGCATAACTCCAACTCAGTAAACGCAACCACAAACGAGGATTAGTGGGTTCGAGCCAAGATTGACAACTACGCATAAGTCGTGGCAACCATCCACCTAGTAAGGCGTTAGCCAACGAACTACGAGTAAAGGCTCCATAACTTGATAGCCATTTCAGTAAGTCCTGTATCCCTGCCATTTCCAAAATCCAAAGTACTAATTTCGGATTTTTAAAGGCTGCGATGAGAGCAAGGCGGTTAAACATCAACCAATTAAGGCGATCTTTGATAAAGCGATCGCTGACGGGTTGCGGCTCATCGGCAAGCAGTCCAAAGAAAGTATTTAGCATTGAGTTCACTCGCTCAGGTGGCAAATGCATTCCCGTGGGAACCATCATCCCTTTTGAGAATAGCCATGTGACCGCAATATTACTTTGGTAGGCATTAATCTGGCTAAGATCATCGACTCTGAGCAAATCATGTTTCAGTGCTGTATCCAGCAAAGTTGCCAAACGGGGCAAGTTGCGAACGAGAGAACCAAAGCCTGTAAAAACAAGGGGGGATTGTAACGAAGCCGCATCACCGATCGCTAGAATCCGATCATAGGCACATTTTTTAGAATTCTCATTGAGGCTGTAATGTCCCGTGATATAACCAAAGGTTGCCTTCTTCCAAGTTAATTTGTCCATATCACAACGGCGATATTCAGGCAAAATCGTGAAGAAGTCTTCATACATTTCCAATAATGATCCTGCGTTCTCTGGATGGACTTGGTGATAATGGAACAGATAAATCGTCAGTTCATCATTTTCCGCAGGAAAGAGTTCCCAAATTAATTGCCGTCCCCTTGAAATATCGCCATGACTAAACAGAACATCTCCATATTGGGAGTCCCATACATGCTTATCAATTCCTTCAAGAACTGCGCCCACAGTCGGACAGACACTATCAAAGGCTTGACCAGCATTAATTTGTTGTGCGATCGCTGAAGCCGATCCCATCGCATCAATCACCAAGCGCGAATTGAGAATTACCTCGGCATCTGTCTCTAGATTCTTCGCGAAAATAGTCGCGCCATGATCGTTAATTACAACTTTTTGAAATTCGGTGCGATCGCAAATTACTGCGCCATATTGATGTAACTTCTTACTACAAATTTCTAATAAACGATTAGTATCGATCGCAATATTTAAAACCGTAGGCGTATGCAACACCTTAGCTTTGAGGTGCGGTAGATTATTGCTATCAAAAAATTTATTAAAGCCATCGACATATTCCGCCGTAATCATTGCTTCAAATTCTTCTTTGGTGAAGAGTCCAAAGTCGATGAGATTTTGAAATTCGGCACGCGAAATATTCCATTCCCGATTCATGCGTCCAAAGGGAATCCGCTCCACCAAGCAAACGCGATAGCCTATCTTCGCCATCATCGCCGCATGGATCGCGCCCAATGCTCCGCCCAGATAAACGATGTCATAGATTAAATCTAGTTTGGCAGAACTAGCTTGTGAATTCTCAAAAATTACCTGCTTGGGAGTTTCAGGATTCTTAACACTTTCTCGCCAGCGCTTTTCCCACCAATAGACACGATTGAGATCGTATTCGCCATTGGGAATGCGTTGAAAAAATTTAACCGTAAGCGGATATTCCTCAGCGAGTGCTTCAAAGATTGATTGGTTAGGAGCAACTACAGGTGGTTGTTTAAACTCATATGGAAAAGCCTGACGCACCGCTTTAGTAAAATGCTCCAGAAATTCCTTTTCACCATCCATGACCTCATCCGACCATCGGAATATTTTGAGGTAAGTCGTGCGCTGCAATGTCCAAATAAATACTGATAATTGCGCGATCGCTCCTGAACGATTTTGGTGATCGAGGATAAAGCCATGCTTAGCAACAGATTTTTTCCCAAAAGGCGGTTGGTACTCAGTTTGGAGCCATGTTTTCACGGCTGCAACTTGAGGTGTCGGGATCTCGATGTAAAGTAACTGCTGCATGGCTAAATCAATATCGTCATTATTTTCATTTTGGCATATAGGCGCTACTAAATAAGCGACAGCTACATTGTAAAGACTCTAAGCATTCTGAAACTAATCATTGAGGCTTTGCAAAATACTCTCAACCAATTTGTAAACACGAGTACCTAATTGTGAAGTCCAGTATTCATTTAGGTTTAAATCAAGACTTTGCGATCGCGCGATCGCATCTATGACATTGGGTTTGTATACAGCAACATCTAAATTGCTCTTATTGTAGCCCCCTAAAATAGCTTTAAGTCTTGCTCCAAAATGTTTACAAGTTTTATTTTCAGGATGCAAATCTCCAAAGTGCAAACATAACCAAATTTCAAAACATGGATTACTAATAGCTAATTGATATCCTTTTTGCTTAGCTTGGCGACAAACTGCAATCAATTGATCCTTTTTTATCCAGCGATCTACATCAAGTACTAGCCAAAATTCATCTTCCTCGTCAAAGTCGTATAAATCCTTGAATTTATCCAGACGCTCCAGCACATATTCAGGTGCAGACTTGTTATCATCTCCAGTAGCCAATATTTCTACTTTGACTTTACGGCTACCAAACATTTCAAAATATTGTTTTTCAGTATCTTTCCTTTCAGTTGCAATCACAAATAATTTTGCACTTCGGCGATCGTGTTTACGGTCTAAGAGCTTAGTGCGGTTTATCTTTCTCATCTCTCTTATCAATTTGCCTTTTCAGATAGAGAATCCTCACATTCAAACCATCCTAAATCTTTTGGATTTCCAAAAAAAGGAATAGCACCAAAACGAGCATTTAAGTAACCTTTTTCAATCTTAAGATCAGGTCTAATCTTAAATTCAGCTAACGAGTAGCAATCAGACTTACCATATTTATCTTTTTCTACAAACCAAATTTCATCACGACGCAGTAATTCTAAATCTAGTAAATGGGTATCATGAGTTGTAAAAATGAGTTGATTATTTTTTGATCTACAATTCAATGCAGTTGAGACAAAGTGTTTTGAAAGTAACGGATGTAAACGTCGATCTAGTTCGTCCAGAAAAAACACTTTCTCTGCTTCTTCGCTTAAAAGAAAAAGTAATGGAATAATGTTGATAAGACGTTGAGTTCCTTCTGATTCTTCATCTATGGAAAAATCAATCAAATTCCCATCTTCGCTGAGATGTTTAGTTTTGAGCTGAATAAGTTTAACTTGACCTTCACTATTTCTAGAAAAATATAAAACATCTCCTCCTTGTGGATTCTGAATTGTTTCTACTAAGTTATTATTTAATCCTTCAAAAAGTTTGTCTCTCAAGTATTTAGGTATCTTAGGATCATCAAAGTTTATCTCAGTTACATTTGCAGCTATTGAATCAATTCCAGTCCCTGCATTTTGTAGAAACCGACCCAAAAATTCGGTAAATGATCTATCTTTATCTAATCCGATCGCTAATCCGCTAAAAGTTGCATCTGCTGGAATAACAGTTAATACGTTGTGAAACCATTTGTAAATAGGCATCAGAGCATCAAGATTACGATCAATTGATTCTGTTAGAAAAAGCTGATTTGGACGAGTGCCTAACGCAATAAAGTTTAAATTTTGTTCGTCTTTGCGAGTTTTACCTTTAATAATTGAGCCAAATTTTATAGTTGTTTTTGTTGCATTTGAGTCTTGAATAGAAGTAAATCTCTCAAAGTACATTATCTCTTTCTTCTTACCTTGAGGAATTCCATATAGCCATTCTTCTAAAATTTGTTCTCTATTTAGAGTAAATCCGTAAGAATATTGAGAACCTTTATAGGTAAAAATAAACTCAAATTTACTAGAATTTTTACTGCGATCTCCTAACTTAAATGCATTTATAGCAATAGTTTGATTGCTTCTAGTTCCTTCCAGTACTAGATTTTGAGCAAAAGCTATAGCTTTAATAAGATTTGATTTACCTGCGGCATTAGCTCCATAAATAGCTGCAATTGGCAAGACTGAACGGCCTTCTCCTGCTTCATGCTGAGCAAGATGCTCGCTATGCTGACTATCACTATTGACTGCCACCATACTAAAAGTCACTTCATCTCTGAAGGACAAAAAGTTTTCTATGGTGAATTGAATTAGCATTTTTTAATCAAACATATTGAGAATTTTGCTTGATTATAGTTTATGTGGCTAAACTAAATGACAATTTAGGAGAAAAAATTTCCTAAATTGTCATTTGAGGGAGTATTTCTTATGAAGTTACAACCATCTAAGGTTTGACAATCAAAATACCGTAAGCATCAGGATTGAGGTACTTGCGAACGGCGGATTGGATGTCCTCTTTGGTGATGGATTTGATTAAATCGGGATAATTTAAAGCTGAATCTAGAGAACCGACAATGCGATCGTAATAGCCATAGATGCCTGCACGTTCCTTTGGTGACTCATTGCCGAAGATAAAGCGATTGCTGACTTGAGTGCGAATCTTGGCGAGTTCCTCATCGGTGACAGGTAATTCATGCAATTGGCGAATATGCCCGCGAATTGCTTCTTCAACGATCGCCACATCCTCTACATTTAACTTGGCGAATACTTGGAAATTGCCCTGCCAACGCATTGCCGAGTTACTGACAGAAATGCGATCGACGATCCGCCGATTTTCGCGCAAGTCCTGTACCATCCGCGAAGTACGCCCACTTCCGAGAATATTTGCCAGAATACTCAGAGGATAGGTTTCTGATAGCTCGGTCAAGCCAGAAACGCGCCATGTCATGCTCAACCTTGCTTGCTTGAGGCTAGTATCAGTTACTTCGCGCCGCACAATTTCCGTAAATGGTTTTTCGGGAGTGAAAGTCCTAGGTTGCGGTTTATCAGCAATCGCATCTCCTTCAAAGTAATTAGCGATCACACCGATCATCTCGCTCACAGGTAGATTGCCAACCACAGCGATCGTCATGTTTTGCGGCGCATACCACTGACGGTGAAAAGCCTTCATCTGCTCAGAGGTGACTTTTTCGATGACATCGACGGGGCCCAACACTGCGCGGCGGTAGGGCAAATGCTCATATACTAATTCAGAAATATGGCGATAAATGCGGCGATCAGGATTGTCTTCACTGCGGCGAATTTCTTCTAATACCACATGACGTTCACGCTGAAATTCTTCGTCAGGAATGCTAGATTTTAGGACTATATCCAGTTGCAAGGGTGCAAGTTTTGCAAAATCTTTAGGTGCAACATTGATATAAAAATGGGTGTAGTCCTGACTGGTTGCCGCATTGGTATTACCACCATGCGACTCGATCGCCTGTTCAAATTCTCCCAAAGCGAGGCGATCGCTACCCTTAAACACCATGTGTTCTAAGAAATGTGCCATGCCATTGATGTCATCACTCTCAACTGCAGAGCCAACATCAACCCAAATACTTAGATTAACTGCATCCACAGGAATCTGTTCGGCGATAATCTTTACCCCATTGGGCAGGATATGCTGAGTGGGCGCAGATGATTGCACTTTTGTAGCTAGATCATTGAGAGCATGATCGTTTACAGCTACCTCTAACCGACGCGGAACGACGATCGCTGTCATGGCAAATATTAGGTTTTTACTAAATTGACTTTGACATAGGCTTGAT
>JBJTVM010000055.1:0-9917 GCA_046081205.1 Pseudanabaena sp.
ATAACCATCTACAGGAATCTCAAAACCAACTTGATTCTTATCCTCTAATTTCCATCCTGCCAGCTTAAGTTTTGGGTCAATTAAATTTTTTCGAGTTGATTGTTCGCTAGGAGACATATCGATATCTCTTTAATTTTTGAAAGCCATAACCATACTAATACAGATAACGATAGTGCTTACAAACCATTGCCGATGATAAAAAAGGCAGACCAGAAGGCAGGATGATTGTATTGGGATGAGCGAATCATCTTTATTTGTGCCTTTTGTAAAGATTCTGCGATCGCCAGATTATCACTTTGCAACTCTTGATAAAAAGCATCCATGAGAGCTTGTGTGCCTGCATCATCGACCTTCCAAAGAGAGGCGATCGCGGTTTTTGCTCCAGCTTTTTGGACTTGGTAGCCAAATCCCAAAATCTCCACCCCATCACCTAGCTTGCCCACACCTGTCTGACAGGCACTCAAGATCATTAAGTCAATATATTGTAGAGGCAAGGCAGTGATTTCATTTAACTGGAGAATATCACCATTGCCAAAGAAGATGCGTGAGTTTTCGGGCTTACCTATGTTGAATTCAGCATGGGTAGCAAAGTGGAGAATATTATGATTGCTTAGATGATCTTTGATAGCTTGGAGGCTAAAATCTCTCTCTTCCAGCGTAGTGGAATTTTGTAGCATTTTGGAAATTGCGCGGACTTCAATGAGCGTAGCAGGAAGAGCAACTTGCCCAAATTTATTCTCTCCCGCTTTACCGCCAAATGCTCCTGCAAGCACATTTGGCGATCGCTTAGTCTTGGCACTAAAATCACTGAGGCTATAGGCAATTAAGTTACTGATGCGATATTTTTCACTTAGCCATTGTTTGCCATCATAAAGAGCCGCTAGGGGGGCATAGCGAAGTTGTTGATCAGGAGCATAGAGAATAGTTGTCGCTTTTGCCTTGATTAAGTCAGCTTCAATAGGTTTGATGAGCAGGTTATAGAGCTTTTGGGCTGGCTCTTTTACATCATCAGATCCGCTATCCTGCAAGGCTGTCCTGAACTCCACAATTAACGCATCAAGATCACTTTGGGTAATGGGAACAGTGCGGCTAATTGGTAAAATATTGGGAGCAAAGAGAATGATTTCTAGGCGATCGCTCAAAATGAGAGGATATATAAGAACATTTCCCTGTGGAATCTTTTGTAGATATTCAGGAACTTGATTGATATCCGATTTGGGGATTTGTTGAATTTGGATAGCTAATTGGCGATTAATTTCCGAACTCTTTGCCAATCCGCTCACAGTCAGCTTTTCACTAACAACTTTCTCTGCGTCCAAAAGCCTCACACCCTGCAAAGTTCTATCATTACCTTTGATATTTTTGAGATAGTCTTCTAGTTCTTGAACTTTGAGGAGATCAAGGACTTGCAATGCTTCCATGACTCTATTTTGTCGAAGCAGCACATCCGCAAGACGACGATAAGTTCCTGAAATACTAATAGCATAGGATTGTTGTGTGGCCTTATCCAGATTTTTGATGTCATTACGAATAGACTCACGAACATTTACCGATTGCTTATAAAAGAGAATTGCAAGTTCAGGTTGGTTCTGTTGATAAGACACAGCGCCAAGATTGTTCAAGTCTATAGCTTCTCCTTGCCGATCTTTAGTTTCCCTAGCGATCGCTAAACCTTGCAGATAGTATTCAATCGCTTGATCACGGTTTCCCAACGCTAGATAAGCTCTCCCTAGGTTGGATAAAGCTACTCCTTCCCCTTGCTTATCTTTGAGTTCTCGTTTGATCACCAAACTTTGTAGATAATATTCAGCCGCCTTACTATATTTTTCTAGCGCGTGATAAGCCAAACCCAAGTTGATTAGTAAACCACTCTCCCCTTGACGATTTTTGAGTTCGCGATTAATCGCTAATCCTTGTAAATGGTACTGGATCGCTTTTTCATATTTACCTAAAGCATCATAGGCTATGCCTAGATTTCCTAGAGCCTGTGACTCTCCCAAGCGATCTGCGATTTTTCTGGCGATCACCAAGCGTTGCAATTGGTACTCAACTACCTTGTCATAATTACCCAGAGCCAAATAAGTGATTCCTAGATTTCCTAGCGCTTGCCCTTCTCCGAGCCGATCCTTAATTTCCCTTGTAATGGTCAAACGTTGCAATTGATAATCGATCGCTTTGTCATATCTACCGAGATAGTAATAAGCTAAACCAAGATTACCTAGTGCTTGCCCCTCTCCTTCGCGATCTTTGATTTCCCTCGTGACTGCTAGACGTTGCAAACCGTAATCGATCGCTTTGTCATATTTGCTGAGATATCGATACGCATTACCTAGATAGCCCAGAGACTGTTCTTCTTCGATGCGTTCTTTGCTTTCTCTGGCGATCGCTAAATGTTGCAGATAGTATTCGATCGCTTGGTCATACTTGCCAAGAGAGTAATAGGTAAAGCCTAGATTACTCAATACTTGCATTTCGCTGGCACGCTCTTTATTTTCCCTTGCGATCGCTAATGATTGCAGCAAAGAGGCAATCGCTTGGTCGTAGTTCCCTGCTGCATAGTAAGAATTTCCTAAACTGCTCAGCGATTGCATTTCTCCAATGCGATCCTTAATCTCTCTGGCGATCGCAAGGCTTTGCAATTGGTACTTAATGGCTTTGTCATAGTCGCGCAATACATGATAGGCAATTCCTAGACTCCCAAGTCCCTCTCCTTCGCCACCTCGTTCCTTGATTTCTCGATAAATGGCTAGGGACTTCTGCCATGCCATCAAAGCTGCCTCAATTTGCTGAGTTTGAAATTGCTGAAACCCTTCCCGTAAAAGTCGATCTGCTTCTGTTCTGCGTGGAGATATATTCTGAGCGATCGCAGGTCTAGTCATTGGCATCAAAGCGATCGGCAATGATGTAAGGCTGTATGTAATCGCAGCGAGAGCAAGCATTTTTAGACTTGACAGCATGGACTTTTCATTTTCTTAGCAACCTTATAATACCAAAGTACAAAATGGCTACGCCATTTTGTACTTTCAAAACCATTTGCAGATTTTTGGGTTTTAAGAGCAATCAACACCAGTACAAAGTCGGGTAAACCAGTTTTTTGCAATTACCCTTAGAGCAAAGTCATGTCCCAATGTGCCACCCGCGATCGCATAGCGTAGCGCAAATTCTAGACTGGGATTGTATTGATCCCTTACGATTGGGCGTAATTTCTTTAAATCAAAGACAGGAATTTTAAAATCGCTAGGAAAATGACCCGCCTCGACTAATTCCTTAAGCGCATTCCATCGATGATGCCCAGAATCTAGCATTACTTTAGTAGGATCTTGGCGATCGCGAATCATCAAACTTACAAGAGGAATTCCCTTCCATCCTTCTTCCAAGATACTTGATTTATATTCATTAGTGATATCTGTGCTATCTTCACTACCCTTACCATATTGACTAAATGCCTTGAAAAAATCTTGAGGTTCAAACCAATAGGAAGCTGTCAACATTTTTTTGACTGTCGTCACCGCATGTAATTGCTGCTCTTCTGAGAACTTATCATCATCTTCCTCTCGAAAATGTTCCCATTGAAAGTCAGTCCAATCCGCAGTCTGTAATAGCGATAGTTTAAGCTCAAAATCAAAGGGATCTGCCTTAACGACAGGCTCAACAATAGCAGCTTTAGGAGGAGGAACTACCTCAATATTTTGCACAGCCTCGACATTGATCACCGATTTCTTGCGTTTAGCGGTTGATGATTGTTTCTTGCTTTGCCATTCCATGAATGTGGAATCAGCTAAAACCTTATTCACGCGATCAATGCGATAAAGTTTGAGCAGAGTTGTACTTTTCCCTTTGGAATTTTTTTCTGTCTTGTCGCACTCACCTAAAAATTTCTTGATCGTGGGATCAGTAAAACCATGCAACTCTTTGAGTTCTTTGGATGATATGTATTCCGTCGCGGCGCTTGCAATAGTCACTTGGTTACCCTTTTCTTAATACCCAGTAATTTAGTAGAGTTAGCCTATGAATTAGCGATCGCATAATACCAAAACTAAAAATGGCTACGCCACGTTTAGTTTTAAAAAAATTCACTGGGTTTAGTTTTTAATGCACAAACCCTGTGTTAGCGAGCTTTTATTGTGAGAATTGCTCACCTCGCCACAAAGAATCATACATTCTTGCTTAATATGCTATATTTAAATCATAAGGGATCGTAAGGGTTTCGACGTGTTAGTAGAAGCTATCCCTTGATGCAGGTCGAGAGCGGGCTACCTCTCGTAAATCAATGGCTCAAACAAGTACATGCGAACAACATTGTATCTTTCTCTCGTAAAGCAGCTCCAGTAGCAGCCTAAGAACCAAACTTTTCGGTTTCGAGGAGTGTTGTATGACTCCGTTAAATGCACCACTCAACCCCTCAACGGATGCTGTGATTAGCTTTCTCTGGTAGGCTTTTCGCTTAAGACTTTATCAGTGCATCTCCCATTGCTAGAGATAAATAGCAGTTCCCTCCAAGAGGATTAGATTGGATAAACCTGTGAATGACTGGGAGGTTAGGCGCTAGTGCGGACGGCAGTTCGACTCTGCCCGATTCCATTAACCTAATCAAAGAGGCAATTGCTTAGCAAGTGCCTTTTTAATGAGTTGTAAGATTTTGAAGGTTGAGAGAGTGCGCCCCGAAGGAGCGCACTCTCACAAACCATCTAGGATTGCTATAGAGCCTGTTACCGATAGATAACTAATGCTACAAAAGTTTCAGTGGCTAAAACCGCTATTTCCCAAATATCTTTTGCGTCAATTGACAAAATCGAAATTGCCAAGATTTCGATCTACGTTTGTCAGTAGCGCAATTATTTTGGGAATGCTCTATGGTGTTAGGCAGTTAGGGGGACTGCAACAATTAGAGCTAGTGGTTTTTGATCAGATGATGCGATCGCGTCCAGATAAAGTCATCGATCCGAGATTATTAGTGGTAAATATTACCGAAAGCGACATCAAGCAATACAAATGGCCCCTAACCGATCGCCTTGTCGCACAGACTTTATCAGAGTTAAATCAGCACCAACCCGCCGCGATCGCTGTCGATCTCAACCTTCAGCGTAATATTCCCATTGAGCCAGAACGCAGCGAACTAATAGCTCAATTGCGTCGCCCCAATGTGATTGCCGCAGTTAGCAGTGGTAACAATCAGAATGAGCGCATCGATCCACCCGTTGTGTTACCCAAAGAACAGGTCGGCTTAGTTGATCTGCCTGCCGACCCTGATGGATTTATGCGGCGGGTATTGCTATTTACCAATCGCGCTGCTTTATCTATTCAACTGCTCAATGCTTATTTGCGAGCAGACTGTCCCCGCGATCGCCCCCAGCGTCAGGATTTAGTTTGCCAAAATCTCAAGCCGTCTTTTAATTCCCAAAAGGAATATGTATTAGGGGAAGTTACATTTCCACTGCTCAAGTCAGATTCTGGGGCTTATCAAACGATTAATAGTGGTGGCTATCAGATTTTGATTAACTATCGCGGTTCTTCTCAATCATTGCAGCGAGTGACGCTCTCCCAAGTTCTGCAAAAGGAAGTAAACCCTGATTTGATTAAAGGAAAAATCGTGTTGATTGGTGTAAGTGCGCCTAGCCTCAAGGATGTCTTTTTAACTCCCTATAGTTCGACAGCTAAGGGAACTGTGAGAATGGCAGGGGTGGAAATTCAAGCTCACATTACCAGTCAGTTGCTTGGTGCGGTGCTGGATGGCGATCGCCTGTTTTGGTTTTGGGCTGAGTGGCAAGAGCTTCTATGGATGTTAATTTGGGCGATCGCTGGGATTAGCTTAACTTGGAACATTCGCAATCCGCTTATTTTAATCCTCAGTGAACTTCTATTTCTATTAATTTTATGGGGATTTAGCTATGTTCTATTTTTGCAACAGGGGTGGATTCCTCTGGTAGCGCCTGCATTGGCACTTGGATTAGCGAGCATTACCACCTTGATTGATCGCCAATATCAGCTTCAACAACAGCAACAGATGATGATGCGACTACTGGGGCAACAGACTTCACCAGAGATTGCCAATGCCCTTTGGGAAGGACGCGATCGCCTGTTGCAGTCTGGTCGATTACCTTGGCAAAATGTAACGGCAACGGTTCTATTTACGGATATTCGGAGCTTCAGTACGATTGTGGAAGGGGCAGATCCAGAACGGGTGATGGGTTGGCTCAATGAATACCTGACAGCAATGGCGGATCTGGTGCAGTCACATCAGGGCGTGGTGAATAAGTTTATTGGCGATAGTGTGATGGCGGTGTTTGGTGTGCCGATCGCCCTTCAGCAACAGGCGGAGATTGCTATGGATGCGCGGCGATCGGTGGCTTGTGCCTTGGCAATGCGATCGGCGCTAAGGTCATTAAATCAGAATTTTGAGCAGAGAGGATTACCCAAAATTGAGATGCGGGTGGGCATTTTTACGGGAGCGGTGATGGTGGGCAGTTTGGGTGGTAGGAGTCGTTTGGAATATGGGGTAATTGGCGATACGGTGAATATTGCCTCACGGTTGGAGTCCTGTGAGAAGGAGCGTCAAGATGAAGACTGCCGCATTTTAATCGCACAGGAGACGCTGGATTATTTGGAAGATCTCTATGAAGTGGAAAGTTGGGGAGCGATATTTTTAAAGGGGCGGGTGCAGTCGGTGGAGGTGTATCGCATAATTGGGCACAGGTAGGGTTTATGGCGAAAATTGTATTTCATCGTAAAATCTTGTAAATTACATTGTTTGTTTGTGCTGGATTGAACTCCATAAATTCATGAAAATTCTTAGTCAGACTAGGTTTCTTTGGACAATGGTATTGATGGCTTGTGCGATCGCTACAATGCCCAGCCAGTCAATAACAGCACAACCTATTCCCTCCTACGATCCTCCGCCACCAACTGACCCGACAATACGTGGTGGCGGCAATTGTTCTACGTTTGTGCCTGAGTTGTTGTCGCCTGTGTCTAAGAGGGTGATCACTATGGCGGCTTCCCCCACATTTTTGTTTTTTGTGCCAGCTACAACAGCCCGCCAGGTGCAGTTTTCCATACGTGATCGCGATCGCAAGCCAATTTATCGACAGACCTTTAGTTTGTCAGGTCAGGCGGGGATTTTGCGGGTAGTATTACCAAATGAAACTATCATCAAAGAGCTTTCTAGGGAGAAAAGTTACAGGTGGGAATTCAATATCATTTGCGATCCTAAAAATCGCCCCTTTGATGATTTTGTGGTGGGTGAGTTGCAAAGGGTGGCGCTGGTTGATTCTAAGTCTCCATCGCAATTAGCTCTGTGGGAGCGATATCGGGCGTTTGAGTATGATGCTTTGATGGTCTTAGATTTGTTGCGTCGAACTAATCCTAGCGATCGCCTAATTCAGTCTGAATGGGAGTCATGGTTAATGCGTTACAAGTTCAGCGATTTGAAAGGATTGCCAGCGATCAAATGAAGTCATGATTGACAATATCTGTAAGTTCTTAGCCGAAACCTTCCCCACCGATTTTGCCAGTTGGCTTTTAGGGGAAGCGATCGCAAAATAACGTAGCTGCATCGACCGCTATAATATCAGGTATAGCCCTAAGCCAAGAAATCATCCAAAGATTACTAAGGAGCGAAATCATGAAAGAATCAGTTATCTATCAATCAATCTTGCAAGAAGGATTAGCTGAAGGCATGGCTGAAGGCATGGCTGAAGGCATGGCTAAAGGCAAAGCTGAAGGCAAAGCTGAAACTACTAAGCAGATTGCCCTAAATATGCTGCGCTCCAATCTTGCTATAGATTTGGTTGTGCAAATTACGGGGCTGAGCCTCAAACAAGTCCAAAAGTTGCAAAAAACTAGCACTAAGCCGCCAAAAGCCGCAAAGCCATCAAAGCGATGATCGCCTTGTTAACGTCATAAATTATTTGTGTTGTCCTCATAAATACAAATTCGTAGGGGTTTAGCATTTGCGCCAATATTTTTATACTCTCCACCACAATCTTGAAACGCAAATGCTGAACCCTCTATGCTTTTACCGATCGCTTGTCCCTGCGTTGTGAGTTTTTGGGCTAAAAATGAATCAACACACCTCTTTTGTTACAATCACCGTAAAATTTTGGCGTAACACCATGGAAACATTGCTTTTGAAAGAGATGCTAAAAGAAAGTCTGAGAGAAGTGCTTAGAGAAGAACGTCTGGCGCTCTTTTTATTGCTCATTCCCTATGTTTCTGACAAAGAAATGCTTGAAATAGAAACTAAATTTGGCTCTCCCGTCAAATACGAGGAAACTGAATTTATTGATATTACTGACTGGGTTAAATCATGAAAGTCAGTCTCAGTAAAGAAGCGAGTAAATTTCTTGAGAGTTTAACGACTAAGGACAAAGAGCGCATCAAGGATAAACTTAAAATTTTAGTAACTGCAATTGAAGAAACTGGAAGTATTCCTTTCAAAGAGTTAGACATCAAAACTCTCAAAGGCGATTGGAAAGGCTGGCAAAGAATGAGACTCGGTAAAATCAGAATTATCTTTAGCGTTCAACCAGACGAACTTCAAATCGGTGAAATTGATTTCAGAGGAGATATCTACAAGAAACGATAAGCAAAAAAAAATAACCCTAGTTGAAATTTGGGAATTAGAGCTTGGCATTCTTACGCCTACTCTCTATGTTATGGATAGATTGGCTGGTTTCTACCATTGAAATGATCGCCAAAATCTAGATCAGGCTGTCATGGTTGCGAAGTTGCATCCAGTTGATTTTGAGAAAGTAAAGTTGTGGTCAAAAAAAGAGGAAAAAATCACCAAATATCAGGAATTTGTAAACTGGCTGAAGTTTAGGTGATAAGTTTTAGGAGATCTGGCAAGCGATGATTGGCAAAGTAGTAGAGGCTGAAATGATGCGTAAGGTTGGTGTGGCGGTGAGTCGGGTTGGATTGGTTTTGATATTGGGAATGTTTGGTGTTCCTTTGGTTGCGCCAAGTTTTAGTCAATCAAATTCTGCTTCAGAGCGATCGGCATTGTTGAAGGAATCAGATGAACTAAACTTGCAAGCAATTCAACTCTACAATCAGGGAAAATATCAGGCAGCTATCCCCATAGCACATCGTGCTTTAGAAATCCGAGAAAGATTGCTAGGAATAGAGCATCCCGATGTTGCTCCAATTCTCAATAATCTGGCACAGATTTATAGCGCCCAGGGGAAATACTCATCGGCAGAACCACTTCTAAAAAGAGCTATAGCGATTAAAGAGAAAGTTTTAGGAGTGGATCATCCATCTTTTGCCACTAGTCTCAACAATCTTGCCTTGTTGTATCAGGCACAGGGGAACTACCCATCAGCAGAAACTCTATATAAACGCGCCCTAGCGATCCGAGAGAAAGTTTTAGGAGAGAACCATCTTGATGTTGCCCAAAGTATTAATAATCTGGCATCATTGTATCAGGCACAGGGGAACTACCCATCAGCAGAAACTCTATATAAACGCGCTCTAGCGATCCACGAAAAAACATTAGGATTAGAACATCCACTTGTTGCTACTAGCCTCAACAATTTAGCATTGTTATATAGTATTCAGGGTAAATACCTAATAGCAGAGTCACTCTACAAAAGAGCATTAACGATTCGAGAAAAAACTCTAGGAGTGGAACACCCACTTGTCGCTACTAGCCTCAATAATCTGGCAGTTTTGTCTAGAGATCTGGGTAACTATCCATCAGCAGAAACTCTCTACAAACGTGCCCTCGCAATTAGCAAAAAAAATTTAGGAGAAAAGCATCCATATTTTGCGACTATTCTCAATAATCTAGCAGAATTATATCGTGAACAGGGGAATTTCAACGCAGCAGAGCCGATTTTTCAAGGTGTTCTGGTAATTCGGGAAGAAGTCTTGGGAAAAGAACATCCTGACGTTGCCCAAAGTCTCAACAATCTGGC
>JBJTVM010000056.1:0-2988 GCA_046081205.1 Pseudanabaena sp.
CTATTGCTGACTTTACCTTATTTTTCTCCTATCAACAAGTGTGACACACTACCGTATTGGGCTTGGAGACCAAGCCCCTACCTATCCAAAACATGTAGGGGGGTGGGCTTGGAGACCAAGCCCCTACCTATCCAAAACATGTAGGGGTTTGGTCTCCAAACCCTCTTTCAATAGGATTAGGACTTACGCAAAAATGACTTGAACCCCGCATTTCTTCGTAGGGGCAATTCATGAATTGCCCCTACATTTCGTTCTTTTGCATAAGTCCAAAGGATATTGAAAGAGCTTCGTATATAATTGAATCAAAGTTGGGAGGCTAAAAACGCATGGTACTTGCAACAACTAAACGCTACACCGTAGATGAATATCTCGAACTAGAAGAAAAAGCCGAGTTTAAAAGTGAATTTGTCAAAGGAGAGATCGTACCTATGGCAGGGGCTAGCACAAATCATAATAAAATTTCCCTTAATTTCTGTCGTCTTTTTCCCTTGTCAATCCAAGGGCAGGAATATGAGATATTTATGAGTGATATGCGTCTATGGATGCCAGATCAGGAGCGCTACACCTATCCTGATGTGATGGTGGTGGCGGGGCAGCCAATTTTTACTGATGAGAAACAAACTGGGATAACTAATCCTTGCATAATTATCGAAATTCTCTTTAGCTCCACAGGACAATATGATCGCGCCAATAAGTTTAAGCTTTATCGATCTATTCCCAGCTTTCAAGAGTATATCCTTATCGATCAAACTGACTATGCAGTAGAAAAATACGCAAAACAAGCTGATGGTAAACGGATTTTATCCGACTGTATAGGTGAGAATGCAATTCTGAAACTGGAATCAGTGGATTTTGAAATAAGTTTACGGGATTTGTACAAGCGCGTTACATTCCACAGCAGCTTAAGTGATAGCTAGAATCAAATAAATAAAGGCGGCACAAAGTGCCGCCTTTATTTATTTGAGCAAAGCTTTCATTGTCATAGAATCGGTTGTGCCATCAACCATAAAATCGGTGATTAGTTTTGCTGTAATTGGTGCAAAGAGAATTCCATTACGATAATGCCCTGTTGCCAAAACTAGATTCTCATAATCACTAGCCCCTAATAGTGGAACTTCATTGGGAGCATGGGGACGGAATCCCCACCATGTTTCCGTGATCTGCATATCAGCGATCGCAGGATATACAGCAATGGCTCTGTTTAATAACTGAGCAATGCCTGCGGCAGTGTTGCCCTGTGAGAAGCCATTATCCTCAACTGTTGCACCGATCACAATTGTTCCATCTTGGCGCGGCACAAGATAGCAACTTGGTGCATAAATCACCCGTTGTAATTTGCGATCGCCATCAAATACCGAAAGCATTTGTCCTTTGATCGGCTTAATCGGCAAGGGCAGCAGCGATCGCGTCCAAGCCCCTGTTGCCAACACATAGCGATCGCTTTGCAATTTACCAGCACTAGTATCGAGATGCGTCACCTGCTTTTGATCACGCATTATTTGATAGACTGTTGTACCTTCTAAGATTTTAATTGAGAGTGATCGCGCAGTTTTTAATAGAGCTTGAGTAAGTTTGCGATTGTTAACCTGTCCATCTTCAGGTAACCAGAGAGCAGCTAAAATCGATTCCCCTAATCCAGATTGACGCTTGCGAGTTTCTTCATAATTAATATATTTGGGATGTTGCGAAATAACTTGGCGATCGCTTTCTTCTAAAACTGGAGCGATCATCCCACAACACCAGTAGCCACATTCTTGCCCTGATAATCGCATCAAGTTCGCTATCCATTGCGGATACATTTCCCGACTGCGAATCCCAAACTCAAGCAGATCACCCTCTAGTCGTTCTGCTTCAGGTGCGAGCATTCCCGCCGCCGCCCATGTCGCACCACGTCCACAAAGATCTCGCTCAACCACAGTCACCTTTGCTCCTTTTTGAGAAAGGGAGATCGCTGTTGCTAAGCCAATTATCCCACCACCAATTATTAAAACGTCAGTCATTCTATTTTGCCAAATTCACATTGCTATAGCGCTTTGCGCTAAATTAAAAAACCAGATTTTTTAAGAGTGGAGCAAAGCTCTACTTTTAAAAAATCTAGAGGTTTAGTTTTCAAGTTCGCAACGAGTTGCTATTACTGCATAAAAAGGGTCACTGCTAGCCATACCAAACATTGCTAAAAAAGGTGAACTAGGCGGCACATTTGCCACTAGCTCAGGACGGGAAAACCCTTTCGGTACAGAAGCAAAATACTTAAATACCAACTTAGTGCGATCGCTTTCTTCTCCATCACGCCATGCTTGAATTGCTTTCTGATAAAACATCCGATTTGAGAAGCTAATAATTGCGATTCCACCAACTTTGAGAATGCGATGAATTTCGGTAAATATAACTTCGGGATATTGCAAATACTGCACGGAGACTGTGTTTAAAACGGCATCAAAAGATTGATCGGCAAAGGGTAATAACTGCTGCCGATTGAGATTTTGGACAAAATAATGATTTAGGCGAGGATTTCGAGACAATTCCTCAGCATTAAGTCCATGTCCCTCTACATGGCTAAATTCCATATCTTCGGGCAGATGTGATACCCAACTACTCATCAAATCAAGAATTTTTGTGTTGGGTTGCAATCGCTGACGATAAAGCTCTGTCAATTGCTGAATAAAGCGATCGTCTACATGGGTGACAAAGCGCGGATAGTCATAGAACAGCGCATCATCAGAGTTATCGAGTTTTGTACGTTGTTCTGAGGCAAGTTGCATAAATAGTTAGCACAAGAGATAAGAACTTAATCATAACGTCAGTTCGACGAAAGCGAAAAATGGTAAGAATCGCTATGCGATTCTTACCATTTTTCACCATTTAGGGCGTGCTTTGCACGCCCTAAATGGTGATATCGAACTCACGTTAAACAGAGGCGGCGCGATGCGCCGCCTCTATTTATGTCAAGCTACATCGCTAAAACACAGCAATTCTCATTATGAAACC
>JBJTVM010000057.1:0-1292 GCA_046081205.1 Pseudanabaena sp.
ACTCACTAAAGGAACCGCAATTTCCGCCGATCGCAAAGCCATCGCCATACCATCCCCGCACAGCGGCGTGATCATGCCTGCAGTATCGCCAATCATACAAATGTCGTTATAGAAATTCCCTTTAAGAGCAAAACTAATCTGGCTTAAACCTTGCAGCGATGGCGAAACTCGTTGCATCTGCCGAAAGCGATCAGCGAGGACAGGATTTTTAGCTAAGGATTCAGGAATATCTAAATCTGGATTTATTGGCTCTTTCATCACCCGTTCATGGGCAATCCAACAAACATTAATTTCCCCTGTTTCGATTTGCGATAGTCCACAATAGCCATTAGGAAAACTATGCAATTCGATCACGTCTGCAATATCCACACCTGTAAAATGTCCTTTATAGGCAATCCAAGGCGATCGCTTTTGCATAAATGAACGATTCAGAGAGCGATCGAGGGAAGAACGTTTACCAAATGCTCCTAATATCAGTCTTCCTGAGAATTCCCCTTTGGTCGTATTAACGATAAACCCTTCTGCGAGATTGCCTGTCACACCTGTAACTTTGGTATTGTCAATGCAAGTTACGTTTACCGCTTGCGCTCGTTGAAATAGCATCAAATCTAGTTGATAGCGGCTCAAGCCCATTGCTGTGCTAGGAAGCTTGCTCCGAAATGATGCGCCGCTAGAGGTGGTTAAGTAAGCCCGATGAATCATCTGTGCGCCGACTTTACGCACCTGCTCCATTATTCCTAGATGCTCAAATGATTCAATTACTTCAACGGATAGAAACTCACCGCAGAGTTTATGCATTGGATAATGGCTCTGCTCTAGCAACAGGACGCGATAGCCCAGCTTTGCTAGTTGGATAGCAGCACTACAGCCCGATAGCCCTGCACCGATCGCGATCGCATCGTAATTCATATTTTGCCTTGACAGTATTTCTTTTTTAATTAAATAGTGAGAGTGTGCCCCATCGGAGCACACTCTCACAACTATAGATGTTACGCGCAATTTTTTGCATACTGGCGATCGCTACAGCAAATTTAAGATGATCGCTGTAAAGTTAATGTATAGCTGTCGCCATTCTTGTTAGACCACAAAAACAAGAAGTTAATGGCGGTGCTTTGCGCCGCCATTAACTTCTTGGAGCGCTAGCTGTAAAAACTGCTTTAGGTAGAAAGATAATGGGCAAAGAAAGCCGAAGTCACATCAGTAATAAAACTTGGACAGAAGTAGTAGCCGACTATGCAGGCAAAGACTTAGGCGAACGAAAGCATTGGTATAGCTCAGTAGCAGATGCCTAT
>JBJTVM010000058.1:0-5122 GCA_046081205.1 Pseudanabaena sp.
TGGGGACAAACTCAATATCTTAAATGCTTTGTCAAATCTCTTGACTATGATCTAACCATGTTTCTAGCAGATGGCACACCAGTCCGTGCGATCGTTGGTATGACATTAGAAGAAGTTGATGCCACCACTTAACTTTAAAATCATTCAAAACATCAAGAAGCGATACATTTACTTAAATCAAAAAATAACTAGAGTCGCCAATGCCGAAATATAGATCCTCACCGCTACTTAAAATTGATGGAGTTGATGCTTCCGCAGATTTGCTCAATGATATTTTGCAAATATCTGTTGAGGGAAGTCTACATCAGCCAGGAATGTTCACTCTCATTATCAACAATGATTATTTTCCTGGAAACTCAGATGCAACTTGGAAACACCAAGCTAAGTTTGAGATCGGCAAGAAAATCAAAATTGGGTTTACTTCTAGCACCACTGAAGATACTGATTTTTCGCAAGAAGAGACTGGGTATGTCTTAGAAGGTGAAATTACAGCCATAGAAACGGAGCTGAACGAAAAATCTCAGGCTCCGATTATCATTCGTGGTTACGATATCTCTCATCGGTTACATCGAGGACGTTATAACCGCTCTTTCCAAAATGTGAAAGACAGCGATATGGTCTCTCAAATAATTGGGGAAGTGGGTATTACGGCAGGGACAGTCACAGCGACTACTGTTGTCCATGAATATGCTTTCCAAGAAAATCAGACCAACATGGAATTTTTGCAAGAAAGGGCTGCTCGCAATGGCTTTGAATTGTATGTTCAGGATGGGAGGCTGAACTTTCGTGAACCAACCCAAGATGCGGCACTAACTCTTACTTGGTTAGAAGACATCCATAGTTTTCGAGTACGGGTTACTAGTGCTGAGCAAGTTAGTTCTGTGGAAGTACGCGGTTGGGACTATGAGCAAAAACAAGCGATCGTCTCTACAGCAGCGACAACGACAATACTTACGTCAACCGATAGCGGTACAGGAAAAGATTCTAGTACCAAATTTACTGGTGGCGGCACACCGAAAATGATCGTAGTTGATCAGCCAGTTTTTAGTACTAGCGAAGCTTTAAAAATGGCTCAGTCACTATATAAAGAATTAGGTGGCGAATTTGTTAATGCTGACGCTAAAGGAGAAGGAAACCCTGCCATTAGACCAGGAAAAGTCATAACGTTGTCTAACATCGGTAACTATAGTGGCAGTTACTATGTGACCGAAACCCATCACTTGTTTCAGGAGCGCAAGTACATTACCCATTTCAGTGTCCGTGGTCTGCGAGGAGGCAATTTATTCTCAATGTTGTCATCCAAGACTCATCTACAACCAGGTCAAACCATGATGGTGGGGATAGTTAGCAATAATAATGATCCCAAGAAATGGGGAAGAGTTAGGGTTAAGCTTCCCACGCTTACTGAGGAGCATGAAAGTAATTGGGCTAGAGTCGTGGGTGTTGGTGCTGGATCAAGTAGAGGTTTTGACTGTCTTCCAGAAATAAATGATGAGGTTTTAGTAGCTTTTGAGCATGGTGATATCCATCGACCTTATGTAATCGGTGGAGTATGGAATGGTACTGACGCACCACCTGAGGCTGTAACCGATAGTGTTGCTGACGGTAAAGTGCGATTACGAACTTTTAAGACTCGCCTTGGTCATAAGTTGCAGTTTGTCGAGGAAGACAAAGGGGATACCAAAAAAGGAATCTATACTAATACTGTTGGCGGACATAATCTTAGAATCAATGACAGCGACAAATTTGTGGAACTCGAAACTACTGGTGGTCACAAATTTCGAGCTGATGATAACAGTGGGGTAATTAGCTTAACTTCAACGGGTGACATTACAGTTAAAACTGGTACTTCTGGGACAACCAAAGATTTAACGATTAATGCGGCTAATATGACCTTAACCGCAACAACCAACATTACGCTTAAAGTGGGTAGTAACAAAATAGTGATTTCTACCACAGGTATAGTAGTTGAGGGAACACAAGTACAGATTAAAGGTACGGCTACAGCCAAAATGGAAGCACCCGCAATCAATGTTGAGGCGACTGCCTCGAATACAATTAAAGGCGGGATAGTTAATGTGGATGCAACTGGGATAGCTGTGATTAAGGGTAGTTTAGTTAAGATTAATTAATTCATTCCCTAGTGAATAGTGAATAGTTACTTATCTTCTCTATCACAAGAAGCTTTAATAGCAATTCACAAAACTGTAAAAAGTAGAGGAGGCTAAGATATGGGACAGCAAGTTGTTATGGGCGCAATGCTTCAATGTAGTTTTGGAGTTGCACCAAGTTCATTGATTGTGATCCCTAAGGGAATGCCTGTAATGACGGGAGGCCCCCTCGCCGCGTCAATTATGGATTTTGCCCCGATCGCAAATATTCCTCCATTTGGGATGTGTAACTCGCCTGCAAATCCAATGGTGATCGCTGCCACAGCAGCAGCTTTAGGAGTATTTACACCTATGCCTTGTATACCTGTGACTGTCGCACCTTGGGTTCCTGGCTCTCCAACTGTATTAATTAACAACTTTCCTGCGCTTAACAACTCCTCAAAATGTATGTGTGCTTGGGGTGGTGTGATTTCCATTAATTTTGCTGGACAAATAACGGGACAAATTCCCTAAGCATGAATTACTAACTATGAGTAACTTAGATCGCGATTTTCTTGGTAGAGGCATTTCGTTCCCTTTGCGGATTAATGTTCAGGGTGAACTAACAACTGATGGAGGCGATCGCAATCTAGAGGAGTCGATCGCCACAATTCTAAGTACAAAGTTAGGAGAGCGGGTATATCGCCCAAACTTTGGTTGCCGTCTCTCAGATCTCACCTTTGCGCCGATGAATCCACAAACAATTTTGCTAGCCAGAATCTATGTTGAAGAAGCATTAAATAGATGGGAACCTAGGATTAAGGTTACGGGAGTGTATGCAGAGCCTGATCCCGTTAGAGGACGCTTAGATCTAAAAATTCTCTATGAAATAAAGGAAAGCCATGACCGTCGTAGCATGGTATATCCGTTTTATTTGCTGCCCCCCAATGGCAGTTAGTATAGCCATTTGCTCCGCTCTTCGCGCGGAGCAAATGGCGCATTGCACGTTCGTCAAATTGACTTTAAAGAACCAATTTTTGTGGCACGGCAAAGACATGCCCAAAAAATTGGCTTTGACTTTTTGAAATAATTTGGTATTTAATCGCGAAGAACAAACATAGCTAGTAAAATCAAACTATCACCAAATTCACTGAAGAGCATTGTGTAATGACGAAAGAGTTTGATTTTCTTCCCAATTTGCCAAAATCTGATCTTGACGATCGCACCTTTGCAGAATTGGTGAATGAGTGTCTTCTCAGAATCCCGCGTTATTGTCCAGAATGGACAAATTATAACCCTAGCGATCCAGGGGTTACCCTGATTGAATTATTTGCTTGGTTAACCGATCAGATGCTGATGCGGTTTAACCAAGTACCACGACGTAATTATGTTGCTTTTTTAGAATTATTGGGGATTCGCTTACAGCCACCTGCGCCTGCTCAAACAGAGGTAACTTTTTATCTGAGTGCCTCTTTGCCAGAACCCTACACAATTCCTGCGGGGATTGAAGTTGCTACATTGCGAACTGAAACTGAAGAGGCGATCATCTTTAGTACCGATCAACCTTTGGTAATTGGGAATCCCCGCATTTTACATTTACTAGCTGCACCTAGAGCCGAAGAAAATCCTGAGTTTTTGCGAGATTTATTCTTAGATGTATGGACAGAAAATCGTGAAGAGGGATGGTCAGGGCAGGAAATTGCCCTATTTAGTGAGCCGCCTCAACCAAATAATTGTTTCTATGTGGTGTTTGATGGAGAGCAGCCGATCAATGGCAATGTAATCGCCCTCAGCTTAAAGGGAGAACCAGCAACAACGACAGGGATTAATCCTAATAATCCACCTCGATTTTGGGAAGCATGGAATGGCAATGCATGGCAACCTGTACTCCAAAAAGAAAGTGACGATCGCACAAAAGGATTTAGTTTTAGTGAATTAGCCAATGAGGGGACAAATCCTTTACAGGGTGTAGAAGTGATCTTTCATTTACCACTGACATGGGAAGTGACACAGTTTTCGACTTATCGAGGACGGTGGTTGCGCTGTAGCTATGTCGAACCAACAGCTCATCAGTCAGCTTATAGCCGATCGCCACATATTATCGGCATGGGTGCAAGAGCGATCGGCGGGACGGTCAAGGTAACTCAATGCCATGCCTTAGTAAATGAAATTTTAGGAGAGAGTAATGGCAAATCAGGGCAAGTCTTTCAACTAATGCACCAGCCAGTATTGCCTCGTGAAGCTGATGAATATCTCCTAATTACACCCCCCATTGGATTGCCACAAATATGGCATGAAGTTGCCGACTTTTCTGAGTCTACGGAAACTGATCTGCACTATATTATTGATTCTACTTCAGGGCAAGTTCAATTTGGACCCTTTGTACAAACACCCAATTATCAGAGTCAGCATACATTGCAACGTTTGCGGCTTCAAGGGGAACCGATGCAAAGAGTGGTGGCAGATCAGACCAAAGCGATCGCCATGAATACGAAGTCAACTGGTACTCAATATGGTGCAGTTCCCCCTAAAGGCTCAATCATTCAAATGGTGAAATATCGCACAGGCGGAGGGTTTCGCGGTAATGTGCAGCGCGGCAGTTTGCGAATAGCCAAAAATGCGATTCCCTATGTAGCCAGTTTAACCAACCACATTTCGGCGAGCAATGGAGTTGATGCAGAATCCCTCGATGATGTGGCAGTGCGCGTTCCTAAGCTGCTCCGCACCCGCGATCGCGCTATTACCCAGACAGATTTTGAATACTTGACCATGATGGCAGGAGATGGGGCAGTGGCTCGCGTCATCTGTGCGCCCGCTCGGAGCAACCAAGAGGCAGGAACAGTAAAGCTGCTAGTTGTCCCTAGAGTCCGCACCGAAAGCATTGAACAAGGACAAGGAATCGCTCCAGATCAGTTCACTTTAACCAAGCCCCTAATTGATCGAGTATCGAACTACCTCGATGAACGGAAGATGCTTGGTATTCAAATACAACTAGCGCAACCTGAATATGTCGGGGTCTGCGTCCAGACTGA
>JBJTVM010000059.1:0-11014 GCA_046081205.1 Pseudanabaena sp.
CGCTTTCAAAATTTTTTCTGGGTTTTAATTTAGTGCAAAGCGCTGTAACGCTTTTTACCTTGTATTGATTTATGGCTTGGCTTTAGAAGAGCGGGATGTAGTTCTAGGTGCAGGGCTAATTGACTCTGCACTAGATGATACTTTTGGCTCAGAATCGAGGATGCTCACCCGCTCATACTTTTCTTCCACCTTTTCTTCGGCTGCCTCACGCAGTTCAGGTACAAACTCAGACCCCTTAAGTCGCATACCTAACTCAAATAGCAACTCCGCCATGTCATCCTTAGAAAGCTTGTCTTCTCGCAGAATTGAGAAATGGCGGTCTAGCTCCTCTAAAACTAGCGATCGCAATTCACGAGTGTCATTTTGTAAATTATCTCTAGTTTGGGCAATTTCTTCCCGCAGGGCTACTCGTTGCGTTTCAACAGTCTCATCAAGGGTCTCAATACTATTGGTAAACTTGCGATTAAGACGATCAAATTGTTGACGTAGATCGGCGGCTTCCTCCTGAGTAGAGGTACTAATCGTTTTTAGTCGCTTATCAATAGACTCAACTGCCGCACGTAACTCACTGGCTAACACTGATTTCAAGTCATTAAGGCGATCACGCACATCTTGCTGAATCGCTGATATATCCGACTCAGCCTTATCTAGCCGGCTATTGTATTCGCGCAAATGTGCGCCGAAAATGATGTCGCGAATTTGATCGATATTGCCTAAGCGTTCGCGGATCTCATCTCTGGTGATTTCACCCATTAGGTTACCTCTAGGAATGATTTGAATAAGTACAAAGTTTTTTGGCTCAAGGCTTTACATACTGAGGTGTGCAAGTTGCTATATACAACTTACAAACCGTAAAACCCATACTAATTTTGGCTTGCAATTCTTACATTGTCTATGCCAATGCAAAAACTTTGATATGCATAATGTTACTGGTGATCGCCACTAAACATAACCATAGCAAAGTCTTGCCATTTTTGCTGTCTTTAAGTTATGGCTATAATTCGCGTCACTTCGTAGAATTGTTATTAATTTGGGTAATATAAACACAGTACTGCTATTTACAGCCTATTGAGGCTTTGAGTAGTACAGAAATATTTTTGAAAGTAGCTCGAAGCGCCACTTCCAAAAATACTTCTGGGTTTTGATTAAGCGCAAAGCGCTGTAGCTTTGTTATTACTGGCAAAATATGTCTGCGATCGCCCAATTACCATACAAAAAGCTACGCTGGCAAAGAAGCAAAAGTTCTTCATTAGCCCGTCAACGTGAGGTTTTTTTGGCTGCGTTTACATTCCTGTTTTTTATATGGTGGGACAAATTTTGGCAAAACAATACATCACGGACGCGCAGTAAAAGGGCTGAATGGCTAGTTCGCAATATGCTCGAACTGGGCCCAACATTTATCAAAATTGGTCAATCCCTATCCACTCGCATTGATCTGTTACCGCCTGAATATATTAGTAGTCTGTCGCAACTCCAAGACAAAGTGCCAGCCTTCAATGCTAAAGAAGCCAGAGAAATTATCGAACTCGAACTAGGTAAATCTCTTTATACGATCTATCGTGACTTTGATGAAATCCCTTTAGCTGCTGCTAGCCTCGGACAAGTACATCGTGCCACCCTCCACACTGGCGAAGAAGTCGTCGTCAAAGTCCAACGCCCAGGGTTAAGAAAACTGTTCGATCTCGATTTACTTGCGGTTGACAAACTTCTTAAAGTATTTCGCCGCTATTTTGCTTGGACACGCAAATATAATTTAGAAGGGATTTATCAAGAATTTTTCACGATTCTTTATCAAGAAATTGATTATGCGATCGAAGGAGGCAATGCCGATCGCTTCCGCAAAAATTTTGAAGGTTATCCACGCATTGTTGTCCCCAAAATTTATTGGGACTATTCTACCTCCATGGTTTTGACCTTGGAATATGTGCCTGGTATCAAAATAGATGATCGTCAAGCCTTGGAAGCCTGTGGACTAAACCCCAAGGAAATTAATCAACTGGGAATCTGTTGTTATCTTAAACAACTTCTTCAAGATGGCTTCTTTCATGCCGATCCCCATCCTGGGAATTTAGCCGTTAGTCCTAGTGGAAGTTTGATTTTCTACGATTACGGGATGATGGCTGAAGTCAAAACTATGGCAAAGGATCAAATGGTGAAGACTTTCTTTGCAGTGCTGCGTAAAGACACTAATGAAGTTGTTGACAGCCTACTGAGCATGGGATTTATTGAGCCGATCGCGGATATGAGTCCGATTAAGCGCATGTTAAAGTTTGTTTTAGATCGCTTTACGGAAAGACCTGTGAATATCTATGAGTTTGAGCAAATTAAAGGTGAAGTGGTAGCCATCTTTGAAAAGCAGCCTTTTCGTTTGCCTCCCCAGATGACCTATTTACTCAAGTCCCTAACTACTCTCGACGGTATCGCCAGAATTCTTGACCCAGAATACAACTTCACCACTGCCGCTCAGCCCTTTGTGAAAAGCATAGTGCTTACTAAAGGTCGGGGTAATACTTTAGGAGCATTGGCTCAACAAGCAAAAGATTTTCTGGGTTATCAACTAAATAAGCCTAGTCGCATGGAAATTCTATTAGAACGTTTAGAAGAGAGGATTGAGCGTGGTGAGTTGATGATTCAGGTCAAGTCTTCCGAAAGCGATCGCGCTCTTAAGAGAATTAATATTGCTGTTAAAGCTTTAATTTATGCTTGTTTAACTGGCTTTTTGGCTTTAGTTGGAGCCGTGCTATTAGTTGGTACTACTGTTTACTCTGGCTGGGCGATCGCTACTTTTATAGGTGCTTTTTTCTCTGGATTTTCGCTTATTCGCGCCCTAATCCAACTATCAATCCGTGAAAAAATAGATAGCATTGCAGAACAATAAATTGCCAAATGTAAAAAATTAGATTTTCCCATCGAAAATCTCAATCTCGAAGGGGTTGATTACTATTTGCAGGAGATCTCCATATTTGATTTTTGGGATAGGGACTACGATTAATTCCATCACAGAAGGATTGTGAAAGTGTCGTATTTTCGTCTCTGGATGGGGATAATAAACCCAACCCTCATAGCTTCCATCATTGTACAAAATTTGACATGGTGAAAAGGAAAAGTCTTCTGGTGGATGGAGCTGCGTCCAGTTTAACTGTGCAAATGTTAGTTGAGGATTATTGACCTTAAAGATGTAGGGCGAAATATCAACATTAAGCGTACCTTGGAAATAGGGTGATAAATCAAGTCCTAATTTTTTAAAGAAAGGGATTTGAGCGGCAATTGTGCCTTGAGGATAGGGACTAGTTAGGGATTTACCTGAGGCTACTTGATGTCCCTGTATGAGTTTGCCGTTGATGGTTAATTGGTTCATAGGATAGATTGAGCTTAAAAGATTTCCCTTAATATGCTTTGATGCTGCTTTAGGGAAGCTAGAGAGTTAGCCAAAATCTCACCACTGGCGGCAACTGCGGGTAATCCGATTCCAGGGAAGGTGGAATCACCACAACAATATAGTTTTGATATAGGAGTCTTGGCATTGGGAAATATACCCTGCCCTGCGGCGATCGCAGGTCCATAGCTGCCTCGATCTCTTCTCAGAAATCTGGCATGGGTTAGGGGTGTGCCAATGAGGGTCACTTCACAACGATTTCTCACATCAGGGATGTAACGCTCTATCCCTTGCCATAGGACTTCGGCTCGTTCTTGTTTCAATTGCTGATAGGCTTCAGATTTGCGGTCTAAGCCTGACCACAATTCAAAGGGTTCGGTGGCAGGTGTATAGGCATGGATTAGATGCTTGCCTATGGGTGCAAGGGATGGATCTAATACCGATGGCATGGATACAGCGACGACGTTTTGTGGTGCTTCTACTCCAATTTCCCAATCGTTAACGACTAGCCAATGACAGGGTAAGTCTTTGGGCAAATCTGCTGCTTCTATTCCTAGATGTAGGTGCATGAAGCTAGGACAAGCGGGGATGGTTTGACGCTCTTGGTGTAATTGCTGCAATCCTTTGGGCGATCGCGCAGTCAGGGGTAATAATTTTAAGGTATCCCAAATCGATGCTCCTGAGATCACCGCTCTCTTGGTTTGGATAATTTCGCCGCTGGCTAGTCTCACTCCCGTAGCCTTTTCTCCATCAAGGATGATTTCCTGCACATGGCTATTAAGCCGCAATTCTCCTCCATGCTTTTGTAATCCCCTGACTAACGCTTCGACGAGGGCTCCGACTCCACCTTTGGGGTAGTCAAGATGGACTTCGGGGCGATACCAATCAGCAAACATAAAGGCAATTTCGGCGGTGAGCGTACCATTGGCGGGTAGTCCTGACAGCATGAAGCAGAGTAAGTTCATCCAGTTCAAGATAAATGGATCGCTCACTTCTGCTTCGAGAATTTTAGAAAAGGGCTGGGTCAACATGGTCAGTTGTGGCAGATCTCTCAGCATTTTCCAGAAATATTTTCCTGCTGATAGTGCTACCTGCCAGTCATTGCGGAGGGCGATCGGAGGTAAGGTGGTGGCGGCTCTCCCCAAGGGCAACATGATTGTTTGTAATCTTTGCCATTCTTGTACTGCTTCTTTGTTTCTCAGTTTGGTGAGTATTTCGATGAAGGATTCGTTACCAACGGCAGCAAAAAATTGCCCTTCAGTCATGGCACAGCCCCAGCCTTCGTAGGTTAGCCATTCTATTTTTTCTGCTAATGCATCAAGTACATGGGCGAGGGGATTGGTGGATGGTCGGGTGGACATTCCTGAAAATAGCGATGGGCCTGAGTCGAAGTTATAACCCTGTCGGCTAAAGCTATGGGCGGCTCCCCCTGCGATGCTATGGCTTTCACAAACTATGACTTTAGTTCCATATTTCGCCAGCATCCCCGCACAGCATAGCCCTCCAATACCACTGCCGATTACAACTACATCTGTTTCTTGTTTCATGTTTTTGTTGCCTAATTATAGCAAAGCAAGTTTTGCTTAGGACGAGATTAGTGGCGCGCGAAGCGCCGCCATCTCTTTTGTTACTTTGGAAACCAAAATTTCCAGTCAGTATTGGGTTTTGATGGTGGTTTGTACAAATTAGGATTACCTGTGTATAAAACTTTAGCAATTAGCGGGAAACTCTCAGTCTGACTTGGTGGGCAGCCCCAATTAGGATGATGCCATTCATCAAGGCGTAAGACCTCAGTCAAGCCTTCGGGAACAAACACTCCATATTCTTCATGGCTAGCCAATAACTCTTCACGATAGTTTGCTAACAATGCGATCGCAATATCAGGCTCATGCTCTGAAAACAGTTCTGGGCGAAAAATGATATTCAATTCTGTTAAAGGGATAGATTTACCTCGCACAGTTACAAGATAATCGTTCAGTAATTCATCGTATTTAATTTGTCCTGTGATTACATTAGCGAAATGGGAATCATTCTGAATATTGTTTTTCTGTGAATTCCAATTACCCACAGATTCAATAATTGTAGTTAAGCCTTGACCAGCAGGACACCAAGTAATTGAGTTGAACATAATCATCCATTGATGCTCATCCCGAAATGCCAAAAGTCTTGAGGAAAGATAGTCAATATTTAAATTGCCTAGGCAAGGTATTTTGATCTCATTAAAACTGCGATCTAGAAACTCTAAAATTTGTTGTGGTGATTCCATTCATTTTTAGCCCTTGATATAAGCTGTATTTCTTACAGCGCTTTAGATTTTATGTCTTTGATGATTTCCTGAATGACTGACTCTTGTGCTTCAATGCTTTCTAATAGACGAAACTGGACAAGCGATCGCAATAGATTATGCTCAGGATGTTTAACATTAAAATAGATATTGCCTGATAAATAATCTGTAAAAAAGCGTAATCCCAACTCAAAGGTAATCACCCGAATCGCATCATAAATATAGGCATAGTCATATTCTGTGAGAAAAGATTGTGCCGTTGAGAGATATCCCTGCAAAATCCCTTGACAAAGTTCTATTTCAAATTGAACATCTTGCCATTGTTCAGTCTCTTCACCCGCAGGGTTACACCCCGATCGCACGCAATCTCCGATATCGTAATGTACTAACCCTGCTTTTACCGTATCCAAATCGACTACACTCAACGCCTGTTGTGTCTGACGATCAAACAAAATATTATTCACTTTCGGATCGCCATGCATTGTTCGCAATAGTAATTTCCCTGCGGCTTTTGCATCTTCTAAAATATGTGCTAAGCCCTTGCGATCGCTGACAAATCGTAAACAGTAATCGATTTCAGGAGATTTATTAATACTTCTCGTCCCCAAAATTTCTTCATATTGCTGTAAGTATTGCGGCGTAATATGAAAGCCTTCTAATGTGTCAGCTAACCTTTCAGGAACCAAATCACTAGTCAGATGATGGAATGTTCCCAAAGCATAGCCAACTTCTCGCGCTTGTTCAACACTTTCCATTACATCAAAGGATTGCGAATTAGCAATAAAACTAAGCGATCGCCAAAATTCGCCACTTTCAGTCTGCCAATAGTCTTGACCCTGATTCGTTGGTAATATTTTCGGGATGTCCCATCGTCGCTCTAGTGGTTGATCTTGCAAGCGATCGCGCACATGATTGGTATAAACCCGCATATTTTGCATGACTAACTTTGGCTCATGAAATACTTTGGTATTTATGCGTTGCAAGATAAAAGACTGAGATTCTACTTCCTGCAAAGAAACTAAAAAAGTATCATTAATATTTCCACTGCCAAAGGGTTGAATGTCAGCAATTTGTTTTTGAGGAGAGAACTGCTGGGTGATCGCCATAATTTGCGATCGGGCAAATTGATCAATTTGGATATTTTGAGCCATAGGTTTTCGGTAATATGAACAATTCTTTGGCTAAGCATACAGCCTGTTGAGCCTTTAAGTAGTATGGAAAAATTTTTTGAAAGCGTTACAAAGCAACGCTTTCAAAAAATTTTCTAGGATTTAATTTATTGCAAAGCGCTGTAAGTAGCTAGGAATAATTAATTACAACGCCAAACCCATAAAGTTGTGCCTCAGTGGGGCGCAACTTTATGAGTTTGGGTAATTTGGAAAGTCCATCTAAATACTTAGTGCTTCGCCGTAAAATAAAGAACCAGATTTTTGATGGCACGGCGAAGCCACGCCATCAAAAATCTTAAGTAGCAAAATCTTTATACTGAGGTGACTTGTTGACAAAGCCCCCACCGATTATTTCATTCCCTATTGCTGCACGCCCTCATGGGTTAGCACGATGGATACCAATTATTGATGTGTTAAGGAATTATCAACTCCCTTGGCTGATCCAAGATGTGGTTGCAGGACTGGTACTAACCGCTATCCTCATTCCCGCAGGTATGGGCTATGCGGAAGCCGCAGGCTTACCTGCGATCTATGGGCTATATGCCACGATTGTGCCACTAATTGCCTATGCCATGTTTGGCCCTAGTCGGATTTTGGTATTAGGTCCTGATTCTGCCCTAATCCCGCTTATTTCAGCAACAGTATTACCATTGTCTAATGGCGATCCTCTACAGGCGATCGCGATCGCAGGGGTGTTAGCAATATTTTCGGGAATCATTTGTATTGTTGCAGGGTTAGTAAGGTTTGGCTTTATTACTGAACTACTTTCTAAGCCAATTCGCTATGGATATCTCAATGGAATTGCTGTCACTGTTTTAATTGGACAATTGCCGAAGATTTTTGGGTTTTCGGTAAAAGGTAATACGATTTGGGAAGACTTGATTGGATTTGGGCAAGGTGTCCAAGATGGTAAGACCAACACAACTGCCCTAGCGATCGGACTATCTTGTTTGTTGGTAATTCTCGTTCTCAAACGCATGGCTCCTAAAATTCCGGGGGTTTTAGTGGCAGTGGTAGCGGCGACGATCATTAGCTCTCAATACGACCTTGCTCAGCGATCTGGCATATCTGTAGTCGGCGTTTTGCCACAGGGGTTACCATCATTTCAAGTTCCCAACATTACACCGATCAATTTCAACACTTTGTTTTCTAGTGCTTTAGCGATCGCCTTGGTATCCTATGCCGATCTGAGTGTCTTATCACGAACCTTTGCGATACGGGGTGGTTATAAAGTTGATCGCAATCAAGAATTAATTGCCTTGGGTATCGCCAATATTGCATCGGGATTATTTCAAGGATTTTCTGTTAGTAGTAGTGCTTCGCGTACACCTGTGGCTGAAGCAGCAGGCTCAAAAACGCAGCTTACAGGAGTAGTTGGGGCAATTTGTCTTGCCCTAGTTTTATGGTTTGCACCGATGTTATTGCGAGATCTGCCCCAAGCTGCTCTCAGCGCTGTAGTTATCTCGGCTGGGCTAGGCATTTTTGAAATTAAAGGAACTTTACGCCTATATCAATTGCGAAGGTTTGAATTTTTTCTGTCAATTGTTTGTTTTTTAGGTGTTGCATTACTGGGAGTAATTCAAGGCATTTTTGGCGCTGTTGTTTTGGCTTTGATGGCTTTTGTTTGGAGTGCATGGCGACCACATTATGCTGTACTGGGTCGGATTGATGGCATCAAAGGCTATCACGATGTTTCACGTCATCCTGAAGCTAGACAAATTCCGGGGTTAGTGATCTTCCGTTGGGATGCACCGCTCTTTTTTGCCAATGCTGAAACCTTTTGTGAACAGGTGTTGCAGGCGGTTATGGTGGCAAAAACGACAACTAAGTGGGTACTAGTAGCCGCAGAACCCGTGACTGATATTGATCTTACGGCTGCGGATGCGATCGCTGAACTTGATAAAACCCTATGCAAAGCACATATAGAATTATGTTTTGCAGAAATGAAGGGGCCAACGAAGGATCGTCTCAAACGTTATGGACTCTTCTCCAAAATCGGCAAAGATGACTTCTTTCCTACAATTGGACAGGCTGTAGATATGTATTTGGAAGTAAACAAAGTGGAATGGCATGATTGGGATGAATAAAAGAGAATGCGGTGCGATGCACCGCATTCTCTTTTATTAGGACTTAATAGCTACCCAATCTCTTTTTAGTAAGGTGACAAAAGTGGCGATACCTTTGGAAAAGCCTACAGGGTCTTGCATTGCATATTCAGGGAAATCTTCGTAGTGTCGCCATTGCTCAGTGGCATTGTGGCGTAAATGTAAGACACGTTCACCATCTTCAAGCTTCCAGATCATTTGACCGCCAGTTGGGATATCAGACATGGTTCTCCTCCTGTTATGTTAACCAGAACACTCAACATTGGTATGAGCTACCAGTTGTTATGGACAATTTTGGCGATCCCAATATTAAATTCTGTAAACATAGCTACTTTTATTGTAGCCATTATTGTCAGATTGGTGTACCAACAAGCGTTTTACATGTACCTATACCTAAAGGTATGAATAGGAAATGAAGCCTACAAATTTGCAGCGATTTGCATTCAAATCCAAACCAAAAGATTCTTTGAAAATATTGCTCCGCAACACTTTTAATGCCAAAGTACAAAATGACTATGCCATTTTGTACTTTCAAAAACCTTACAGGGTCTGGTTCTTAATTCATAGAAGTGTTGTCATACTTTTGTGGATTGGTATAAGAAATCTTTTGGGATTTCAAGGAAGTAAATTTTCCATTGCTGCTCCAACTACCCGAAAATCACTATCTTTTCTGAGTGTAGACATGGCTTCCTTAGCTTCAGGAGTATCAAACTGCATTAGTGCATAGGCAAGCCTGACTCGGATATATTCTAGTTCAGAATCTTTGAGACTTAAGAGTTTGGCTAGGGCTGCTTCAGACTGACGTGTTTTGGATAAAGCTCCTAAACCATCGATGCTAGCTTCTCTGACTGTCGCATCCTCACCTTCTAAACCTAAGCTACAAATTTCTAAGACTTCTTCATGGCATTCCATTTCCACTAAAGCCGCAAGAATGCTACGGCGCAATAGCCAGTGATCGTCAGTAATGAAGGCTTGTACTAGATGAGAAGCAGAAATGCGATCAAATAGAGATAGGGAATTTGCTGCTTCTGCTCTAACATTGGGCGTATTGTCATAACGCATAATTTGCAAGAGTGCGGCAAAGGATTCCGATGTTTTTTGTCTACCAAGTTCTCTAGCTACAAAAGTTCGCACTAAAAATTCTGGATCTTTTATCTGTTTGATTAAGATGGGAACAGCAATATCTGCCGCATAATCTTTAAGAGCCGAGATCGCTTTCAACCGATATTGAAAATCGGGATTTTGGAGATCGGTTTCGATTTGAGTAAGATCCATAGGGAAAGATGTTTCGGTAGGATGACAATATAGACAGTATATTTATTAAACCTTTTAACGATGTCCCAATTTCAACTGAGTGATAAAGTTCTTGAACTAATTAAAAAATCGCGAATTGTAAGTTTTGTAACTTGGCAAGATACTTACGCTGCTGAGGTAATTATGTGTTTGCAAACAGCCGACGACCAAAGCCGTTATCTTACGGACGCAGATTTACAACAAATTCAAGAGATTGAGCCTACGATCGCCTCAAATATCCCTGTGGTGCAATTACTCCGCGATCGCGTTAGTGTGATCGTCGATGAAGCCAGAGCTGAGGTTTTGCAAGTATTTCCAACTATTACTCAAGAAGGAGGCGGGCTATATCCCCCTGAAAGAGCTAATGCTTGCTGGCGAGATTTTTGGCATTTTTTACGATGCATTACCTACGGCATTGCGGGGCAACGTACTGATTATTTAAGTGCAGAGGGTTTGCAATATATGAATTTGCTATATCAGGAGTTGCAAGTGCCTTTGGATGCAATGGTTGTTGGTTTAGAGGGGATTAAAACAGCAAGCTTAAAACAACTGCAACCATCACAAAAATCTGAACTAGCTGCATATTTTGATTGTCTGATCGAGCAGTTAAAACTATTTGCCTAATTTTTTGCCATGATAATTTTTTGCCATGATAAGTGTGGCAAAAAATTATCAGCAATTTTCATTATAAAAATCGTTTTTTTGAAAGCCCACCAACGGCAGACTTTCAAAAAAACGATTTTGGTGTTTCCAGCACCTTCGGGGCTGGAAACACCAAAATCGGTTT
>JBJTVM010000060.1:0-2603 GCA_046081205.1 Pseudanabaena sp.
AAAATCGGTTTCATAATGAGAATTGCTGCAAATTTATAAGATTTTTTTGATAATGGCGCAATTACTGCTATAGTTAGTAACTGCATATATAGAATATGCTCTTGCGAATGTAGTTTAGTGGTAAAACCTCTGCCTTCCAAGCAGATGTTGCGGGTTCGATTCCCGCCATTCGCTTATTATTTATCAAATAAAAAATTTCAATGAGTAAAGTTTTCTATTTGATGATATCTCGAATTACTACACTGGCTAGATTTAAGCCAAACAAAGCAGGTAAATAGGAAATTGTTCCGTAATACGATCGCTTAAAATTACTGCCATCGGTTAATTGTAGTGAGTCACGATTTACTAACTCTTCAGAGTAAACTGCGATAATGTTAGCATTAGCAAAACCCTTACGTCGTAAGCCTTTGCGGATCTTGTAGGCAAATCTACAGCAATCAGTTTCAAAAATTGGCGCAATTCTTACCTTTTGGGGATCAACTCGACCGCCAGCCCCCATGCTGCTAGCAACTTTTACGCCATTAGTAGCGGCTGCACCAAGAAAATAAAGCTTGGGTTGCAGGCTATCAATGCAATCTAGCACCCAGTCAAACTTAGTCGTGACTAACTCCATCATTAGATCAGGTGTAAGAAATTCTTTGATTACTGTTAATTGCATGTCTGGATTAATGTCATGCATTCTTGCTGCCATCACATCGGCTTTATGAATATCAACAGTGCTATCGAGCGCTACGATCTGACGATTTTTATTAGAAGGATCAACGCGATCGCCATCAACAATTGTCATGTGACCAATTCCTGCACGGCATAAAAACTCAGCAGCAAAACTACCGACTCCGCCCATGCCAACGACTAAAACATTTGCTTGTCTGAGCTTGCTTAGCCCATCCGCACCAATCAGTAACTCTGTACGTTGTAACCAATCTGTCATGACAAAAATAAATGTGTAACTTTATCTAATAAAGTCGATACTTCGCGCTGTATCTACTCTTAATATGAAGAATAGAATAATTTTCTGAGTCTCTAACTATGACTTTCCCTTCTCATGCTGCACTAACTAAGGCTGAATTACTTGAACGTTATGCTAAAGGCGATCGCAACTTTGAGCAATCACATTTACATGACACTGACATGCAGGGCTTATTGTTGCATGGTATAGACCTTAGCGAGTCAATCTTGACTCACATTAACTTTAGCGGCTCAGATCTACGCGGAGCTGATCTTGGATGGGCAGACCTAAGTCGTACTAATCTCGAAAAAGTAGATTTACGGGGCGCAATTTTGACCAGAGCTGACTTAAGCTACGCTAATTTGAGGGGTGCAAATCTTCTGAAAGCTGATCTTAGCTTAGCTAAATTAGATCATACAGAACTGGATGGAACTATTATGCCTGATGGTTCTATTAGTCAATAAGATCTATCCCCATCTGAGGAATAAAAACGCCTAACTAACTACACCAAAGGATCTCAAAGTGTCCCCTGTTGTCAATTGCTAACGATTCAGTTTTTACTTTAGTTTTTTCTTGATAAAGTCAACTAGTTGTTGGAATTGTTTCTGTTGAGATGCTAGCTGTTGTTCTAATAGCTTTTGTTTTGCTTCTAGTTCTTCAATACGTTTAATCAGGGTATCGTCAGTTCGTTCTTGAGAAGCCACATCCGTAGATGCGATGCGATTTTCTATGACAGAGACAGGAGGACGCTTCTGTGCTAAGACCATTGCTCGCTTGATCGCTGTGATCAACTCTTTCTGCTCAAAAGGTTTTTCAATAAATACTAGATATTTGTCTTCAAAAGGTTCGGCAATCTTGCTAGTTACTTCTTCCTTCCGCCCAGACATTAAAACTAATGGAATACGGCTAAGATCAGGACTTTGCTGCAAAGCCTCATAAACCTCAAAACCACTCATCCGAGGCAGTAAAAAATCTAGCATGATCATCCAAGGCTTTTCTTGCTGGATAGTCTCCAGCCCTTTGATGCCATCGGCGGCTTCTAGTACCTCAAAGTTTGCTGGCGGGAGCATGTCACGAACCATGTTGCGGATTACGCGACTATCATCAATTACTAGTATTTTGTGAGCTGCCACTGCTGATAACCCCTCAGTTATTTTGGTGAATGGAGATTTAGCTTGATTAGCTAGTTTTTGCGAAGATTAGATCACTGCCATTGACATGATAGGTGAAATTCTAAACGACAATGATAACAAGCATATTTTAGTTTAATTAGCCATTGTAATTAGTGATCTCAGCAATTCTCATTATAAAAATCAGTTTTTTTGAAAGCCCGCCGTTAGCGGGCTTTCAAAAAACCGATTTTGGTGTTTTCAGCGTCTTCGGCGCTGGAAACACCAAAATCGGTCTCATAATGAGAATTGCTTAGTGATCTATTTGGGCTTGTATTAACTAGAAGCTTAGTAAGTAAATAAAAGCTTACTAGTTTTTGTCAGATTTAGCTCTTGAACCCGCAATAATTTAGCACACAGCTACGAAAAAATTAGAGAATATCTCCTCTAAAAACTAATTCACAAAAGTGTGGCAACACTTCTGTGGATTAAAAATCAAACCCTGTAATGGTTTTATACCAAAGCACAAAATGGCGTAGCCATTT
>JBJTVM010000061.1:0-3931 GCA_046081205.1 Pseudanabaena sp.
CATAGCCATTTTGTGCTTTCGTCAAATTGACTTTAAATTAGACAAATTCAGCTTCGATGGTTTCGGGTTGTTGTTGAGGACGTGGATTGAACTCGAATAGAGAATAAACAACATCACGGCGGATTTGCGTCATCATGTCTAGGAAGATTTCGTAACCTTCACTCTTATATTCAATTAGCGGATCTTTTTGTCCATAGCCGCGTAAGCCGACTGATTCACGCAAAGCTTCCATCGCTTGTAAATGATCGCGCCAGAGGGAATCGATCCGTTGCAAAATAAAGAATCTCTCAGCTTGACGCATTAAGCCAGCTTGTAATGATTCCACCTGCGCTTCTTTAATTTCGTAGGCGCGTCGAACTTCTTCGCGCAAGAAAGCTTGCATCTCAGGCAAGAACATATCATCAAGCTGATCGGGTTCAAGATCTTGCAGGAGATTCACAAACTCCTTCACCTTTTTTACCATCGCGACCAGATTCCATTCTTCTGGGGGAAGTTCTGGATTCACATAGGCATTGACGATATCATCCATCGTGCGTTCGGCATACTCAATTACCCGATCGCGTAGGTTTTCACCCTCCAACACGCGACGGCGCTCAGCGTAAATGGCACGACGCTGATTGTTCATCACTTCATCGTATTCAAAAACCTGTTTACGAATGTCGTAATAGTAGGTTTCTACTTTTTTCTGCGCGTTTTCTAAAGCGCTGGTGAGCATTCCCGAACTAATTGGCATATCTTCCTCAACGCGGAAGGCATTCATCAAACCTGCCACGCGATCGCCTGCAAAAATCCGCATCAGGTTATCTTCAAGGCTAAGGAAAAATCTTGTCGAGCCTGGGTCACCTTGGCGACCACAGCGACCACGTAATTGATTATCTACACGGCGAGATTCGTGACGCTCAGTACCAATCACATGCAAGCCACCAAGTTTCGTTACCTGTTCATGCTCAGCATCAGTGACTTCCTCATATTCACGCTTGATTAAGGTGAAAGCCTCGCGTAGCTTTTGAATAACTTCATCATAGGTAGGTGCTTTTTCAGAAGCAACGGCAAGCATTTCTTCTGCTTCCAATTCCGATTGACTCATTCTGCCCAACTTATCAACGGCAAAATCTACAGCTTCTTTGAGCATGGTTTGAGCATCTTTGGAGAGTTCGCAAGGATAGAGAGTATCAGATACTTTCCATGTCTTTTTCTTTTTGCCGTCCGTTGTGCCGAATCCTTGTCCTTTTTGAGGGCGATCGCTAAACATGCGCTGACCTTCATTGGTGAAGTCATCATCATCTTCAGGACGGACAATCGCTGGCATAAAGCTTTCACGTACCTTCAGCCGCGCCATATAGTCCGCATTACCACCAAGAATGATGTCCGTGCCACGACCAGCCATATTGGTAGCGATCGTGATCGAGCCTTTGCGACCTGCTTGAGCAACGATTTCCGCTTCTCTTTCGACGTTCTCAGGTTTTGCATTTAACAAATTGTGAGGAATGTCTTTTTCGGTCAACAACCGTGAAAGAACCTCAGATTTTTCGACGCTGGTAGTGCCGATGAGAACTGGACGACCTGATTCGTGCATTTCACGGCATTCTTCAGCAACAGCACGCCACTTGGCTGATTCAGTCTTATAGACCACATCTGACCAGTCACCACGTCCACTTTTGCGATTGGTGGGCATAGTGGTAACTTCTAGATTATAGATTTTCCCAAGTTCAGCTTCTTCAGTTTTAGCTGTACCAGTCATGCCGCCAAGCTTTGGATAGAGCAGGAAGAAGTTTTGATAGGTAATTGTGGCTAAGGTTTGAGTTTCGTTCTCAATATCTACACCCTCTTTCGCTTCGATCGCTTGGTGCAATCCATCACTCCAACGGCGACCAGGCATGACACGACCTGTAAACTCATCAACAATCGTCACTTCGCCATCACGGACGATATAGTTGACATCTTTGAGAAATAATTCCTTGGCTTTGAGTGCGTTGAACACATAGTGTGCCCAAGGATCGGCTTGATCAAACAAGTCCTTAACGCTAAGTAGTTTTTCGGCAAGTTCAAAGCCTTCATCGGTCATGACTACATTACGTTGCTTTTCGTCAACTTCGTAGTGGGTTTCTTTTTGCAATTGATCAGCGATCGTCACTGCACCGATGTATTTCTCTGTTGGACGCTCGACCATGCCTGAAATAATTAAAGGGGTGCGGGCTTCATCAATTAAGATCGAGTCAACTTCGTCAATCACACAGAAATTAAAGGGACGCTGCACTACTTCTTCGATGCTAGTCGCCATGTTGTCACGTAAATAATCAAAACCCAGTTCACTATTGGTGGCGTAAGTGATATCACAGCCGTAGTTTTTACGTCGCTCGACTGGCTCCATTGAGTTTTGAATCAAGCCGACGGACATCCCCAAAAAGCGATGTACCTGCCCCATCCATTCTGCATCACGACGGGCGAGGTAATCATTAACGGTAACTACGTGAACGCCTTTTCCTGAAAGGGCATTGAGATAGCTGGGTAATGTGGCGACGAGGGTTTTGCCTTCCCCAGTTTTCATTTCGGCTATTTCACCCCGATGCAAGACCATACCGCCGAGCATCTGTACATCATAATGACGCAACCCTAAAACGCGGGTAGCAGCCTCACGGACAACAGCAAAGGCTTCAGGTAGGAGGTCATCAAGTGGCTCCCCGTTTTCGAGACGTTGTTTAAACTCTCCTGTTTTTCCTTGCAATTCGCGATCGCTTAGCACCGCTAACTCTGGGGCAAGGGAGTTAATGAGAGCCACTTCGGGACGGAGTTTGTCAAGCTTACGCTTATTAGGATCGCCAATCAGGTTTTTTAGGTTAAACATAGCTACCGAATGCAATTAAAACAGGGGATGCGCCAAACGTGATATTTAATACGATTTTGGACTATAGATATATATTACCCGACTGTTGAGATTACAAGCTTCGGATAACCGAAGCGATCGCGAAAGTATTTCTACAAAGTATTTCTACAGCGCTTTGCGCTTAAAACCGAGACATCAGTAAAGCTAGGGGCAAAGCCCCTAGCTTTACTGAGCGTAATAAGCCCTTGTGCCTTTAGCGTCGATCGCTTCACTGAGGCGCGTCAAGGCATGAACATAGGCTGCGGTTCTCATGGAGATTTGTCTTTGGTCAGCAATCTTCCAGATTCGGAGGGTTTCGGCAATCATGCTGTGTTTGAGGCGATCGTTGACCTCTTCGATCGTCCAATACAAGCCACTACGATTTTGTACCCATTCAAAATAACTGACAGTGACACCACCCGCATTTACCAAAATATCGGGAAATACCATGATTCCGCGTTTTTCTAAAATTGCATCCGCCGCAGGTGTGACTGGCCCATTGGCAATCTCGAAAATATATTTGGCGCGGATCTCGTGAGCATTATGCTCTGTGATTTGATTTTCTAGCGCCGCAGGAATCAAGATATCGACATCTAGTTTGAGCAATTCTTCATTGGTAAGGATTTGGTGTTCGACAATATTGCAGACTGAATCCTGACAGTACACAGCCTGAAAGCTGCGAGTCGAATTTTTATAACTAATGATGCTTGGTACGTCTAGCCCTTGCTTAGCATAAATCCCACCCTTAGAGTCACTGACCGCCACAACTTTGTAACCTGCCTTGCTCAATAGATCGGCGATCGCTGCACCTACATTCCCAAAGCCTTGTATTGCCACGGTTGTCCTTTCACGTTGCATTTTTAACAATGGCAGCAAAGTCTCAATCGCAAAAAAAGCTCCCAACCCTGTTGCGGTTTCACGTCCCAGACTACCGCCCATCGAGATCGGCTTGCCTGTAATTGCCGCAGGGCAGAGCCGTCGTTGAATATTGCTGTATTCATCTACCATCCATCCCATAATCGTCTGATTGGTCTGCACATCAGGCGCAGGAATATCCACATCTGCACC
>JBJTVM010000062.1:0-2428 GCA_046081205.1 Pseudanabaena sp.
CCGGCAGGTTTTCAATTGGCTAAACGCTACCCGTTGCCCTAGCGAGAACCATGAAATGCAGTTCTAACAATACCCGCGCCCTGAATCTTCAATACCAACCAGAAGTCCTCAAGCACTATTCCAACAGATAACCTAACGGTGAAGTTGTGCGGCGGCAGGTAGCTTTTGATACTCACCAGCAACCTCTGTCCCGTCCGCACCAACGTATTGTTAGCCCGTTGAGGCTCTCGTAATTTTTGCACCAAGAGTTTTTATTGGATTATACTTACAAGAGCTAGGTACTTGCACAAGATTGATTCCCGCTGTTGATCCTGCGGCGGTAATATTCCAAGGGGTGCGATATGTACTCAGCGTTATCACCTTGTTTGTGCCTCGTTCGCGACGGGGTAGTAGGTTGGAATACATTGCAAGTATCTAGCTTTACCATTTTCTCTCAGTAAATATGAAAACAACTTTTTTAAGTCTTTCGGCAGAGGAATTAAAAGAGCAATTCTATAAACTGAGGACACGCGAAGACATTGCGGCACTACTTCAGGTTAGCGATTATCAACTTCGATATCACTTATATATTTACCCTCGCGAGAAAGCATACGCTACATTTCAAATTCCGAAGAAATCTGGAGGAAGCCGCTCAATTTCCGCCCCCAAAACATCTCTTAAAATTATTCAGCAGAAATTGAACCAAGTATTTATTAGTGTATATCAACCTAAGCCATCAACACATGGATTCGCTGTTGAAAAAAGTATTGTTACAAATGCGAAACAACACCTTAGACAAAAATATGTTCTGAATCTTGATCTTAAAGATTTTTTCCCTTCTATCAACTTTGGTAGAGTACGGGGACTTCTTATGTCACCTCCCTACAGTTGCACTATGGAAGTCGCGACAGTATTAGCTCAAATTTGTTGTCACGATAATCAGTTGCCACAAGGTGCCCCAACGTCGCCAATTATCTCAAATATGATTTGTGCAAAACTGGATTCTCAGCTACAGCGTTTAGCCAAGAAGTATCAATGCATTTATACCAGGTATGCTGATGACATCACATTTTCTACATCTAGATCAAAATTTCCGCCTCATCTAATCTGGTTCTCAAAAGAAGCTGAGAAGTCAGTTTTAGGCGATGAATTAAAAACCATTATTGAGGAAAATGGTTTCTTGGTTAATGAATCAAAAGTCAGATTGCAAACCAGATATAAACGCCAGGAGGTTACTGGGATTACAGTAAACGAAAAACTAAATGTTAAGCGTAAGTATATCCGACAAATTCGTGCCGTGCTCCACGCATGGGAAAAATATGGTCTTTCAAATGCAGAGTCTGAGTTCTGGAAGCATGATAAGAAGCATCGATTTCAAGTCAATCAGGACTCTTTCAGGAACATTATTAGAGGTAGAATTGAGTTCGTAGGCGCAGTCAGGGGGAAAAACGATCCGATCTATTTGAATTTCTTGAGATGGCTAAAGAAGCTTGCCCCTGATTTAGTCAGTGATGCAAAATTCGATTTATTCGGCTCCCAAAACCCACCTAAAATCCAAAAAGATGAGTCACCCAAAGCCATTATTTGGACTGAAGGAAAGACAGATTTAAAGCATCTAAAATCTGCTCTTAAATGGCTTGAAAATAACGGTGAAAAATATGGATTTAAACTAGATTTTAAGGAAGATCTAGATGATCAAAGACAAGGTAGTAGTGAACTACTTAAAATGTGTGAACAATTTTGTAAAGAGCGGCAAACTCAACCTATAATTGCAATTTTTGATCGAGATGAGCCTGACTTTATACGGAAAGCTCATGATGAAGCCAGAGGATTCAAAGATTGGCGAAATGGGGTATATTCATTTGCATTGCCAATTCCCAAGCATCGTCAAGATGTGAGTGGCATATGCATTGAGCTTTATTATCAAGATGAAGAGATTCAGAGAAAAGATAATAATGCTCGTAGGCTCTTCTTAAGTAAAGAATTTAATGACAAAAGTGGCAAACATTATGATGACTTACAACTTAACACCACAAACAAAATTAAGTCTAGTCAGTTAAAAATTATAGATGACAATGTCTTTGACCGTAATCACAATAATGTGGCTCTTTCAAAAGATAAATTTGCAGATTATATCTTGAACAACGCAGAAAATTTTAATGACTTCAACTTTGAGGAATTCCAAGAGGTATTCAAAGTTATTGAAAATATTTTGAAGCATCACTCTGAATTATTGGTGGAAGGTAGCTTAACCTGACAACTGAACAAATAAGCTATAAGTACCACCTCCACGATAAGGTTGAGGGCTAACTACTAAATAGAGGGAAATTTTCCGTCTAATACCCCTATAGGGGATCTTAGGTAGAAATCTGTCCGCCTAAACACCCCTGGAGGGATCTTAGGTGGAAAAATTTCAGCCTAAATACCGAATAGGGGATCTTAGGTGGAA
>JBJTVM010000063.1:0-2850 GCA_046081205.1 Pseudanabaena sp.
TAGAAAGTCCCATTTGTTTAAGCAAGCGATTAATGTGGCGATCGCTAATTTCAATTCCTAATTCATTGGCTAAATGTAATTAATGTAATCACCACAAATAGGGGAATTGTTCCCAAACCCACTAAAGTTAATTGCCAACTATAAAACAGCATCACGTTTTCGCGATCGCACCAGTGCTAGTTCAGACTTTGTGAAGTGGATTCAAAAATTAATAGAACCAACGATCAAAAAAAGACTTACTTCTGCCAGAAATGCCTTGGCAAGTCTCCAAAATCCCCAGCCTAGTGCAATCATTTCAAAACCTCCTGCAGAAAGACAACGTTTACCTTCTGCAAAACGATCACGCATCTATCCACCCGAAAATACAAATATTCAAGTAAAAGAAAGTGAAGGACAACTGAGAATTATCATTCCTAATCATTTCTGGTCATTAGTTGGCATATCCATGATTATAGGTGCGATCTTTTTATTTCTAGGTGAACCAATTGCCCTAGCTATGCAAGCAATGTCGCTGTTATTTAATGGATTAATATTTTGGAGTCTGACTTCTGTGGTCAGTTTTTTGTTAGTATTTAGTGTTTTTAAAACTTTAACTACATCTCATCTAGAGATCAATGATTTAGAAATTTGTTTGGGGCGATATCTATTTGGCAGATGCTACTGGCAGAGGCGGTTTCGGCGTGAGAGTTCACTATATGTAGAACCAGCTTGGATCATGATGCCGAAAAAATATAATAATCTAATTAGTTGGTTGATTTGGCTAAGTAGTGACAAAAATGATGATAATTCCATTAAGTCAAATATCAAGGTTAATATTATGGATAATAGCTTTTTACTATCAATCAATAATATGCGCCCGACAGAGGTGATTTGGCTCATTCAAGTGATTGAAGAGTTTCAAAGTTTAAATAGGAGACGCTAATGCCAAAACTAGGTTTGTCGATAAAGTACTGGATAGTGATCTCTATTGCGATCGCGATTACAAGTTGTGCAAGTCTGTTTACATCTGCGAGTAATCCCGACCAGATTAGATTAGGAACTTTCAATCTAGAGAATTTTGATGGAACTAATACGCAAAAATTAGAAGCAGTAAGTCAGATTATTGAGCGTAATTTTGATGCGATCGGTTTACAAGAAATTAGTTCATTAGGAGCCGAAAAACTCAAAGAACAGTTGAACAAAAGTAAACAATGGGAATTTGTTTTAGGAGATACGGGCAGTAGACAAAGAATGGCTCTGTTCTATCGCAAAGACTTGATTTCTGCTCAAAAGGTGACCGAATGGCAAAAGGTAAACATTACAGGGACTTTGCGATCGCCACTGGTCACCTTTGTGAAAGCAGGCGCAAACTTTGACTTCACTTTAGTAATTGTGCATCAAAAGGGAGGTGGTGGCGACGAGGCTGATCGCTTAAGAAAAAATCAAAGCGATCGCTTGCGTCAAGAAGTAGATAGCTATCAAAAAAATCCACAATCCGATCCTGATTTAATTTTAGTTGGAGATTTTAATAGTCCGACTTGGGCTGATCAAAATCGGGGATTGCGGGATGCACCTTTAACTTTTTTGACTAGAGATATTGAAACGGGCAAGAAGGAAAACTGCTTAAAAAAACGTGGACAGCCCAAAACTCCCGATGGTCGTCCACGCTATACCAATCGCGGCACTGGTTGCGTCATCGATCATATTGTGATTTCTAAAGCTCCTAAAGGTGCAGAAGAAGAATACATTTCTCAATCATTGCAGATTCTCGATCCACAAAAAGATCTGGGCTTTGATAGCGATCGCACCTATTTTGACAAAGTATCCGATCATTTGCCCGTGAGAGCCATCTTTCGCAGCAAATAAAGAAAGCGGCGCTTTGCGCCGCTTTCTTTATAGCCCCGAAGGTAAACCTGTGGGTTTGCCCTTAATGCTGGTGACAATCCTGCCCCAGCCTGCTTCACCGCCACCATCCCAAAAAATTTGCTGCATGACATCATAGCTATAAGGATCATAAGCGCCGCCAACACCAACGTCATAACTATCGCTAGCGCCATGACGAGTGCCGTAAGGATCATGCACAAGCCAAACTTTTTTGGCAGGATCATGCCCGACGATTACGCAAATATGACCGCTCCCTTTGTAGGCAAATCCCACAACTACAGGAATATTCGCTTTAAGTGAAAGCAATACATCTTTAGCTGAGAGAGAATAGCTGAAGTAAGAGTTAATGCCAAGTTCTTTTAAAGCCCATGTTTGAGCGTCATGATCGGTGGTATCGCCAAACTTACCCACCAGTCGCATATAAACTGACTCTGGTTCTGGAAATCCTTGGGCTTTTGCCATGGTTGTTAAGGCTCCATTTAGCACAAAGTCGGCTAACATCGCATTACTAGTTGTGTTGCACTGTCGCCATCCAGGTCCAAAAATAGCATGATCGTTGTCTAGTTGTGAAGAATATTTAACTGGTAACTTGATGAGTTGATTGACATCTTCTCCTTCAATTTTGATGTGAGGATCGTAGGCATAGACCTTTTGTAGCTGAGATTTGCCATCTAGTGCTGGAAAGGGTGAGGCTAGAGTTAGCAAAAGATGTTGATTGCGATCGGGGCTATATTCAGTAACAAAAAATGTTTGACCTTTTTTGATGAAAATTTTCTCGGAATCGGCTAAATCTGTTGAGCCAAGCAGCTTTTTTTTGAGAAAAGTATCCGCTTCAGCGATCGCTTTGGGCATAGGACAACCTCGGAATAAATGCGATGATGCTATAAATCATCGCATATCGTTAGCTAAAACCCAAGAGAGAGTGGCGGGGGGGGGGGGCGGCCAACCCTCCTTTCTTCCTCCAACCCTTTGGTGACTCCCCCGGGA
>JBJTVM010000064.1:0-3746 GCA_046081205.1 Pseudanabaena sp.
CAAAAATCATCCACTTCACAGAAGATTTGCGTGATATCTAAGTGCGATACGATATTGTCCATATTGCTGAGGCTTTTATTTCTTCAAACCTAGTCTCAGCTTTTCTTTTGCTGTTGTCTACTCCGTCGAACTCACGTTAAATAAAGGCGGCGCAAAGCGCCGCCTTTATTTATATCTCCTTCATTGTTATAAATAGAAGACTTCTCAAACAAACTCTGAAACACCAAAATCTGTTTTTTGAAAGTCCGCCATCGGTGGACTTTCAAAAAACCGATTTTTATCACGAGAATTGCTGGCAATCATCGCTATTCTCGCATCGCGAGTTTTTTTGATTAAATACCGCCACCTTCTGAAAATCCTTCATATTCTTGAGGCTGTTCAAAATGATCAACACGATCAGCAGGTGTAAGATGCCGAGGACGGACATTCTTCAGCAATTCAGAATCAATCAAATAGCTATTAACAGGGTGCAAAGTATGCGCTTCCGCATGTCTTTCTAACTGCTCTACACGACCAATTAGCGATCGGATTACATCGCCTTCAGGATCAGGGACTTGACAGTGATCAAGAGCCGAAACCCTGACACCGTGACGATGCACAATCCGCCCAGGAATACCTACTACAGTACAATCGGGGGGGACACATTTCACAACTACAGAACCAGCACCAATTCGCGAGTTACTGCCAATTTCAATATTTCCTAGAACTTTTGCCCCAGCACCGATCACGACGTTATCACCAATAGTGGGGTGACGCTTGCCTGACTCTTTGCCAGTGCCGCCAAGGGTAACTCCTTGATAAATCAGTACATATTCGCCAACAATCGCGGTTTCGCCAATTACTACGCCCATGCCATGATCTATGAATGCACCCTTACCAATTCTTGCCCCTGGGTGAATCTCGATACCTGTCAAGAACCTTGCCATCTGTGAGATCATTCGAGGTAGAACGGGGAGCTTGAGCGAATTTAGCCAATGGGCAAAACGATATAACCAAATGGCATGGAGACCGGGGTAGCATAACAACACTTCTAGCCAGTTACGCGCAGCAGGGTCGCGCTCAAAAATGATAGCGAAGTCAGCTCGCAGTGTTTTGATAATATTTTTCAACGGTTTTAAAACCTTTTTTTAAATGCTACTGCTGATTTTAAGATCCTAACGGATGCTTTGTATCAAACGTAACTACCCTTTGGAGTGAGTATTTAAAGTTTAGCTAAGTTCCAAAAATTGTTTGGTATCTTGCCAAATGCTCTCTAAGTCTTGTCCAAGGGCGTGATCGTCGTTTAATAGTTTTAAAGTAACTTGCGATCGCCTTTTTGCAAACTCCTCACTCAGAGATGCTGGCACAACATCATCATCGATACCGTGAAAGATAAGCATAGGTAGCGATCGCGTCAAATTTTCCTCTGAATATTGCTGAGCATCAACAAAGAATTGAAATTGTAAATTTACATTACGCTTCAGCCCGTAATGGTAAAACTCACGAATTCTATCCTGTTGCCATTTGGTAACATTTTCTGAGCCTAAAGCTTTGGCTATGCGATGACTAAAGCCAAAAGCTGGGGCAAATAGGATTAATTTCTCTACCAATGGATTTTTGGCGGCAAGCTGCACAGCTAAAAATCCACCGAGGCTGGAACCAAGTACGATCAGCGGCTCGTTGTTGTGGAGATAGGTGCGATCGAGATAGTCCAGTTGCTCCGAAAGTGTCACTGTCGAAAAATCTCTGAGATTGAGGTCAGGAACATGCAAGGTTAATCCCAACTCAGCAAATTTTTGTTGCATGTATCGGGCTTTGGTAGACTGAGGACTAGAGGCAAAGCCATGCAAATAGAGATAGTTCATAAAGGTTTTGAGTTTTCATTTTGCCCGTTCGTCCAATTGGCGTTTAGATTACCAAGCAGGATGTGAAAAGATTGCTTGCATCGTTTTATTGCCGCGCAATTGGTTAGAAAGTGGCAAATGTCCCCTTGGAGCATCCAGATTCCAAATAAATTCATTGGGATAACGGGTAAAAGATCCATCTTTCTTCCAACCAATCTTTAACCAAAATTTTTCCCAACCTTTGCCAAGACTGAGCCAGATTTTACGCTGTACCGAGAAGCCAAACTTACCTTCGGAATAAACTAGCCAAAGTTGATTAATCGTTTGTAAATCACTAATGGGGATGGACTTAGCATCGGTAAAATATAGCCAACCTCTTGCTAGAGCAGCTTCACCTGCCGCTTCACATAATTTTTTGCTGGTAACGCGATCGGCTTCTTCAAAGTCTTGTTTTGCTAGCAAAATTTGAATAGGTTGATAGTCGATCACTTTTTCTGATTTTAAAGTGACGACCCCATCAGGATAATGAAGCTGGACTAGGGCAAGGGCTTTAGGTAAATCGTTTTGCAATAGAGTTTGATGGATTTTGCCATCGATCCATGTCACTTCAGTATTTGCCGCTTTGCGGGTCTGAATAAATTCATCTAATATTTGTAAACCTTCTTCCCCAAAGCTAGCTAATTCGGCGATCGCAGGTAATTGGTTTGCCTCTTTACCTGAAAACAACTTATCTTTTAACGCAATTAGTTTTGTATCCATCAGAATCCTAAAAATCGCAAAAATCGCATCACTTTGAATTTACACCCTGAACTAGCCCAAAAGACTATAAAAGCAGCACCCATGGGGTGCTGCTTTTTACAGCAAATTACGTTCAAACAAACTGATAGATATTTTGCGAAAATGCTGCATAGAGGCACTTTTACAAAAATTCTTAGTTAGGGTTTGGGCGAAAAGCGCTGTAAAATCTCAACTAATTAGTCAATGTATCCCATTAACCCTGCATTGTCGATCTGATTGGAAGCAACAGGTCTGGTCTCACCCATCTGGGAGTAAGTTTCATTAACTACCAAGCCTGAAGAACCAATAGGACGCTCACCAGCAGTATAAAACTTTTCAACAATCACAAATCCGTCTTCGACAATCGGACGCTCGCCCGAAGACATAAATGAGCCAGTTACATTGACCCCACCACTTACAATTGGCCGCTCACCGCCCATAGTGGTGTAGGTGCTGCTAACTGCTAGCTTGCTAGCTTCGATCGGACGCTCGCCCGAACTATTGAAATATTCAACAGCTCGAAATCCACCATCAATGATGGGGCGATCGCCATAATGCTTAATGGTTTCAGTCACAACTAATGATCCTTTTTGTGCGATTGAGGCTGCAACGGGTTTGGATTCTTCTTGTACCGCCAAAGCTGAGATATCTACCGTACCTGTTTTTGCAGTTGCTTCGGATTCAGTTTTAGCTTTGGCAGGGCGAGAGGATTTATCTTCAGGCTTGGTGTCTGGCTTAGTGGTTTCAGCCTTCGTTTCGTTACTTGTACTCATGCTTTGCTTTCCTCAAAAATTTTATATTCAAGATATGCTCAATAACTTTTAATTGGTAATGACGATTACTAATGCAACCATCGCGATCATAAAAAAAACTTCTAAAGCTTTAGCTTATCTAGTTAATTCTACAGAAAAAGTTAATACTCTAAATATTTTGATAAGTTTTTCCAACTAATTCAAAAATCTAGCAAAATTGACTAATTCAGGCAAAAAAGGACTTATAACTCCAATTTACTAGCATTATCTAGGATTTATTACATCTCAAAATACAGTTTATAAAATATGCTAATCTCACGCAATTTTAATAAGAATACTGCATAAAATTTATGTAAGTACTTGTGCAGAATAAATTACCCAAACCCGTAAAGTT
>JBJTVM010000065.1:0-2955 GCA_046081205.1 Pseudanabaena sp.
ATTACGAACGAGACAAAGCCGAACGCAATCGCCCACGCCTACGGCGGCGCTCTTAAATCAGCAATTCTCATTATGAAACCGATTTTGATGTTTCTAGCGCCTTCGGCGCTAGAAACATCAAAATCGGTTTCATAATGAGAATTGCTGATTTAAGAGCGCCGCCGTAGGCGTGGGCGATTGCGTTCGGCTTTGTCTCGTTCGTAATTGATTAGTCTGCCGTAATATTCATGTTTAGCGAGATTTAGGGATAGGAATACATGTTCTCTAGCATTGCCGAAACCTTTGCGATTGAAGAAATTGATTGCGGGAGTATTGGCAGGATCAGTATCAACAAGCATGAGGCGGACATTATCTTCGATCATCCGTTCAATTATTTTATCGACTAAGCGATCGGCTACTCCTCGCCGTTGGAAATTGGGATTTACGCCTAGCCAAGTGATATAGCCATATTTCCATGAAGCTTTATTGATGATCGTGCCGAGGATAAAACCTGCGAGTTGCTCATCGATTTCCGCTACTAAGCAATACTCTGAGTCAGTGTTATACATGCCGATTACTTCCCACTCATCCCATGTGCGATAGAGGTATGGATATAAGTCACTGGTAAATAGTTGTTCGCCTAAGTGAAAAATTGGCGCAATATCATCAATATTCATCTCGCGAATATCAACACTGTTAGTGTCTTGGCGATCGCGATCGCTATCTTTCTCAACGGATTTATCAGGTAAGTCATTCATACATTTAAGTTTTTTTTAGGTTGCATATTTATAAAAAACAATAGAGATTTGCGGAGCAAATCTCTATTACAAATTCATCCATTGTAAATAAATAGCTGGATCGTAAACATAGTGAAAAGATTGCGCTGGCGCACAGGGATTGATTTTAATTGCTACACCCAACTCAAAATGTAAATGTCTGGTATCACTGCGTCCTGAGTTTCCCATGTAGCCAATCGCTTGACTACGGATGACTTTCTGCCCAACTTTTACTTGGACGCTATCAGGATAAAGATGAGCATAACGGGTAAATAGTCCATTAGGATGCCGAATCACAATATGATTTCCCCAATCACCGCCACAGTCACGCTGTAAACTATTTGCCTCAAAGGAATTTGATTGTGGGCAGTCACGACGAACATATATAACTGTGCCATCGTAGACCGATCGCACAGCTACTTGGGGAATTAACGGATTGCTATGAATAAAATCAAGCCCTTCATGCTTCGCTAGTTGATAGTCTTTGCCTACAAATGGCTCTATTTCGGTGAATTCTGCGGGTAAAGCCCAAACTAATGTTAAGTCGCGATCGCTACGAACAGTGCCAACACGCTGTGTCGGTGGATATTCTTCGTGACTATTTCCCAAATTTAGATGCGAATAATCCTTGGGGCAAACTTGAGCCAATGAGGGAGCTACACAACTACTGGATAGAGAAATCACAAAAACTGCTAATTTGAAATGCAAATGTATTTTCATGCATCCTAAAATATGTTGTGAGCGTGCGCTACTAAGTAGCGCACGCTCACAACATATTTTAATCTCACAAATGAAGTAGGGTTGCTGTATTTTTCTATAAATTTAGTGAAACTTATTAAAAAACGTCTTTAGATTTGCCTACACTCGGTCATAAGTATTAAAATAAGTTACAGCTATCAAAAATTGTTAACTAGTTCAGCAATCTTGGGTTTTTCAATTACATGAGTAAAGTTTACGATTGGTTTAATGATCGCCTTGAAGTCGGGGCGCTCGCTGAGGACGTTACGAGTAAGTACGTTCCCCCCCATGTCAATATTTTTTATTGTTTAGGTGGCATCACCCTCACCTGCTTCCTAATTCAGTTCGCGACAGGTTTCGCGATGACCTTTTATTACAAACCCTCGGTCACTGAAGCATTTGAATCAGTACGCTACATCATGACTGATGTTAACTTCGGTTGGTTGATCCGCTCAGTCCACCGTTGGTCTGCAAGCATGATGGTCTTGATGATGATCTTGCATGTTTTCCGTGTATATCTCACAGGTGGTTTCAAAAAGCCTCGCGAACTGACTTGGATCACTGGTGTCATCCTTGCGGTGATCACTGTTACCTTTGGTGTAACTGGATACTCCCTACCTTGGGATCAAGTTGGATACTGGGCAGTTAAGATTGTGTCTGGTGTCCCTGATGCAATCCCTGTTGTGGGTGGAACCTTGGTAGAGCTATTGCGTGGCGGACAAAGCGTTGGTCAAGCAACTCTTACCCGTTTCTATAGCTTGCATACCTTTGTATTGCCTTGGTTGATTGCAGTATTCATGCTGGCTCACTTCTTGATGATTCGCAAGCAAGGTATTTCTGGTCCTTTGTAAGGTTTCTTATCTTAGAAACACGTATAGGATTTTCCTGTTAGATAATTTTAGAAAACCATAACGCAATAAATAAAGCAATAACATGGCAAAGACTGAAAAGCTCCCTGATTTAAATGATCCAATTTTGCGTGCAAAGTTGGAAAAGAACATGGGTCACAATTACTATGGCGAGCCAGCTTGGCCAAATGACCTTTTATACATGTTCCCCGTTGTAATTACTGGCACGATCGCATTGGTTACTGGCTTGGCAGTGCTTGACCCTACAATGGTCGGCGAACCTGCTAATCCTTTCGCAACTCCTTTGGAAATTTTGCCAGAGTGGTTCTTGTATCCTGCATTCCAAATTTTGCGGATTGTACCTAACAAGCTTTTGGGAGTACTGCTCCAAAGTTTGATTCCCGTTGGCTTGATTCTCATCCCTTTCATTGAGAATGTAAACAAGTTCCAAAATCCTTTCCGTCGCCCTGTAGCAATGGCTGTATTTCTATTTGGTACTGCTGTTACTCTTTGGTTGGGAATTGGCTCCACCATGCCTATCGATAAGTCTTTGACATTAGGCTTGTTCTAATCAATTTAAATAATTTGCTTTGCAAATTATTTAAAAATAAAAA
>JBJTVM010000066.1:0-2511 GCA_046081205.1 Pseudanabaena sp.
GCGGCGCGAAGCGCCGCCTTTATTTGGGTTTTACGAACTTACATTGCTATAGCAATTCGCAATGGCTTAGCCACTTTGCATTTTGCTATTAGTCCATCCAACCAATATTTTTATTGTTGATACGCTGCAATTGCTCGTTAGAGCCAGTTGGACGGGCATAAATGCTGCGATCACGATAGGCATAGGGCTGCTCGATAGGTTGCTTGCGAGGAGTTGCCCTATTATTTTGTGAATTGTTTTGTGAATTATTTTGCGAATTTTGTGACACCAATTGAGAAGAATTAGATGTATCGCTTACTGGAGTTTCTGCAACATCCAACTCTCGAACTTGCTCCGAAAGTTGAATATTGGCTTCAGCCAAACGTAAATTATCACGTTTTACTTCTACAAGTTGTTGATCTAGTTCATTTTTGAGGCTCTCGATCGCCGCCAGTGATTTCTGTAAAAGCTCAATATTGGCATGGCTAAATTTCAAATCTTTTTCTAGCTCAGCCACAGTTTGCGAAAGAGCAGCTTCCCTTTGTTGTGATTGAGCAAGTGATAGTTCTAGTTCAGAAATTTTTGCTTTGGTGCGATCGTCAGTGATTGAAGATTCCTTTACCGGCTTTTGTGAATTAGCAACACTAGCGATTTTGTTAATTCCATCAGAGACTATTTCTGCTTGCACTTCAATAGTTTGTTCAGTTGACTCATTCACCACTGAAACTTCTGTTTCCTTCTGAACTTCGTTACGCAATAAATCTGAAATTCCGACTTTCTTTTTAGTTGACATAGTTTTTTACATTTTACTTACTTCTTTTTATTTAATTCCTTGATATGCGGTAATTGACACCTCATTTCACTTTAAAATGTCCCGCCGCAGCTCATCAACTACACGTCGATAGTCTGCTTCCGCCTCTTTAGCATTTTTGCCTTTCCACTCTGTAACTAATTTCCCTTCTAAAGCAGCGCGTTCATGGGCTTTATAAGCTCTCACAAATGCATGAAAAACAGGAACTCCCACCTCTAGCAGAGTGTTTTGAGCTTCGAGTGCTTCGTTAAGACATCGCGGATCAACACGAGTTAAGAGAACTCGATGGGGAACTTGAGCAGGTCGCACAGTACTTTTAACAGTATCAATTAGGGCTGTTAAGTCCATCGGTGCTGGTGGACTTGGCAAAACCAAATAATCAGCGATCGCCACAACAGTAGCAAGTGCATGGGAATGCAGCGCAGGAGGTGTGTCTACCAATACTAGATCGTAACTGCTGAGTTTCGGTAGTTTTTTTAAATGTGTCGGATCAATTTCTTTGGCAATATCAAAACCCATATCCTTGTCGCTACGTCCTACCCACCAAGACAAGCTTCCTTGAATGTCAGCATCCACAACTAATACTTTAGTGTCCTGAGCCAAGATACCCGCTAAGGCGATCGCTGTTGTTGTTTTACCCACCCCCCCTTTGCCATTAGTAACAACTACAATTTTTGGGGAATTCGCCATGCTCCTCAGCCTCTCAATAACTTCTAATTAGCAATATAACGCTGTCATGCTATAAACCCCAAAAACAAAACGGCTACGCCGTTTTGTTTTTGGGGTTCAATTCACAGAAGTGTCGCCACGCTTCTGTGAATTGAACCTCAAACCCTGTAATGGTTTTGAAAGTACAAAATGGCTACGCATCTTGTACTTTGGTATAACACTTTCATGCTCTAATCCAAAAAAACGAAACAGCTACGCTGTTTTGTTTTTTTGGATTAGGTTAGTTTTTTGACTTGGATGGTTTATTGACCAATAAAACCGCGATCGCTAAACAAGCTAAACCGACATTAATAGATACATCAGCAATATTGAAAATCGCAAAGCGAATAATTCTTATATCGATAAAATCAACGACATAGCCAGCTACAAAGCGATCGATGCCATTACCTGCGGCTCCCGCCAAAATGCATCCATAGCCGACCTGCTCCCAGCGATTTAAGTTTTTACCAAAAATCCCAAAGGCTACTAGCCCCAAACTCACAATCATCGATACCCATTTAAGCCAATCAATCTGACCACTAAACAAGCTAAAAGCCGCGCCTGTGTTGGTCGCGTAGGTAATATGAAATACCCCATTAATCAAAGGAACTGATTTTAGGGGTTTGAGATATTGCACAACTAAATATTTGGAAACTTGATCGAGAACTAATCCCAAAATTGCCGCAGTCCAGTATAGAGAGTTCTCGATTTTGCCAGATGCCATAACTAAAAAAGACGAATTAAAAAACTAAAAGCAGAGATGAGGGCGCAAAGCGCCCCTATTTCATTAGCCTATATCAATTAGACCTAGCCATGCCAACAAACCTTTACCAGTGAAAAGCTCGATCGCAACGGCAATGATAAAACCAACCATAGCGGCTCTACCATTTAACCTTTCTGCATAGGTATTAAATCCCATTTTTGGATCAGTAGCTTGTGGTACTTGAGTTGGTTCAGTCATGATCGCAAAATCCTCATCGTGCATAAAACTTCATACAATTTTATCCCATTCA